>NZ_LGQU01000097.1:0-22485 GCF_003115935.1 Azospirillum sp. TSH20 | reverse complement strand
CCGGCGCCCTCGGCGTCCCCGTCTGGGTGCTCGTTCCCTTCGCCCCCGACTGGCGCTGGATGCTCGACCGCGACGACACCCCCTGGTACCCCACCATGCGCCTGTTCCGGCAGGACCGGCCCGGCTCCTGGGACACCGCCATCGACCGGCTGGAGCGCGCCCTGCGCAGCCATGCCGCCCATTCCACCCACACCCGGACAGGACCTTCCGACATGCCGATCCTGGCGCCCGTTTCCTGGGGCGAACTGCTGGACAAGATCACCATCCTCGACATCAAGGCGGAGCGCATCGTCGACGCCGACAAGCTGGCCAACATCCGGCGGGAACACGAAGCGCTGGTCGCTGTGGCGGCGCAGGCTGACACCGCGCGACCGGAGGTGGCGGCGCTGATCGACGATCTGCGCGCGGTCAACACCACCCTGTGGGAGGTCGAGGACGAGATCCGCGACTGCGAGCGCGCGAAGGATTTCGGCCCGCGCTTCGTCGAGCTGGCCCGGCAGGTCTATCACACCAACGACCGCCGCGCGGCGCTGAAGCGCGATCTGAACCGCCTGCTCGGCTCCGAGCTGGTCGAGGAAAAATCCTACCAGGCCTATTGAGGCCCGACAGCCCTCCTCCCCTCCAACCGAAGAGTCCTGTTCCATGACCGCCGCCGAACCCGCCACCGGGACCGCCAGTCTTCCGGCCGAGCAGAGCGCCCCGGATTATCTCGTCGTGGAACAGCGCCTGACGCAGGTTCTGGAGCTGTGCCGGACGGGCCGGCCGGAGGAGGCGGAGGGGCTCTATCGCGCGCTGTGCGGCACCCCGCCAGGGGATCCCGCCGGGCTACTGTCGATGGCCGAAGCCGCCCGCATCCTGGCCCGGCCGGCCGAAACCGTGGCCTGGGCCGAAGCGGCGGTACGCAAGCAGCCGGACAGGGCCGAGGGCTGGAGCGTGCTGGCCCTGGCCTTCATCGCCGCCGGCCGCACCGACGACGGCTATGCCGCGGCGGCCGAGGCGCTGCGGCGGACTGGAGCCGAGGAACCGGGAGCCGGAACAGCGACCATCCAGGCCCACCGCGCCCAGGCGCTCGCCCGGCTGCGCCGCGGCCAGTTGGCCGAAGCGGCGGCGGCCTGCGACACGGCGCTGCGCCTTGCCAACGGCGTGGTGCAGCCCGGCCAGGCTCTGCGTCAGGCGCGGGCCGAGACGCTGGGCACCCTGGCGCTGGTCCGCATGCTGGAGGGTCGGGCGGAGGAGGCCGAGGCGTTGTTCCGCCGCGCGCTCTCCCACCGGCCGATCCTGCCGGAGATCCTGGGCAACCACGCCTCGCTGCTGGCGCGGCTGGGCCGCGACGAAGAGGCGCTGGAGCAGGCCGAGCAGGCGGTGGCGCTGCGTCCGCGGCTGGCGGGAACCCTGCACCTGATCGGCACCCTGCACCACCGCGCCGGCCAGCCGGAATCAGCCATCGCCGCCTTCCACCGGGTGCTGGTGGTCGACCCCAGCCACCTCGACGCCCGGCTGCGGCTGGCCGACAGCCTGCGCGTCGCCGGCCATTGGCAGGAGGCAGCCACCGCCTGCCACGACGGGCTGGCCCGCATCGCCAACCCAGACGATCCCAACCGAACAGCATTGCTGGCCAATCTGGGCGCCGCCCTGCAGTCCGGCGGCGACGCCGCAAGCGCGCTGGAGGCCTATCGCGAGGCGCTGCGCCTCTCCCCCGATTTGCCGGAGGTCCACAACAACCTCGCCCGCCTGCACCAGGAGACCGGCAACCCTGACGACGCCATCGAGGAGCTGCGCCGCGCCACCGCCGGCCGGCCGACCAACCAGCCGCTGCCCCTGGCGCTGCGCCGCGCCCTGCTATCGCTGCTGATCGCCGCCGGCCGCACCGCCGAGGCGGAAGCCGAGGCCTTCGGCATCGCCCGCACCGCGCCGGAGGACGCTGAGCTGTGCTTCGAGATCGCAGCATTGTTCCTGCAGGGCGGATGGCGCGACCAAGCCCTGCCCTACGTGCGCAAGGCGATCCGCCTCGCCCCCGACATGCCGCGCAACTGGATCGCCTTTGTCGAGGCGCTGCGCGACGCCAACCTGCCGCACCCCGACGCGGGGCTGGACGAAGGGTTGCGCGCCGACCTGCTGGCCGCGCTCGGCCGGCCGGAGGTGGAGAGCGCCGGGCTGGCCCGCGCCATCGCCGGCGTGCTGCTGGCCTCGCCCGTCATCAGGACCCTAGCCGCCCTGCCGGAGGATGCCGGCCCCACGCTGGACGATACCAGCCGGACCCTGCTGGCCGACGGATCGCTCGCCGGGCTGGCGGAGGACGCGCTGCTGCTGGCCCATCTGCGCACCGCCCCGGTCTGCGATCTCGTGCTGGAGCGCGCGCTGACTCGGCTGCGCCGGGTGCTGCTGCTGGCGCTGACCGGTCCCGGCCTGCCCGACCGGCCGTCCTGGCGCGCCCTGTGCGCCGCCATCGCCGAACAGGGTTTCCTCAATGAATACGTGTTCGCCGAGACCGACGGCGAGTTCCAGGTGTTGGCGGTGCTGGTCCGCGCGGCGGAGGCGGCGCTGGACCGCACCGAACAGCCGCCGGCGGTGCTGGTGGCCCTGCTCGGCGCCTACCGTCCGCTCTACCGCTGGGAACGGGCGGAAGCCCTGCAGTCCCTGTCCTGGCCGGACGAGATCGCCCGGCTGCTGGAACGGCAGGTCGCCGAACCGCTGGCCGAAGCGGCGATCCAGGCGGAGCTGCCGGCGCTGACGCCGATCGGCAACCCGGTGTCGGTCGGCGTGCGCGCCCAGTACGAGGAGAATCCCTATCCGCGCTGGATGACCACCGGCCTGCTGCCGGAGCCGGTGCCGTTGCCCCGCTTCCTGCACGCGCTCTTTCCACACGCCGCCCTGCCCGCCTCCCCCGCCTGGGACGCACCGGGCTGGGAGGCGCCGGAGGTGCTGGTCGCCGGCTGCGGCACCGGGCGCGAGGCGGTGTGGGCCGCCTCCACCCTGAAGAACGCAAAGGTGCTGGCGGTCGACCTCAGCCGCCGCAGCCTCGCCTACGCCACCCGGCAGAGCCGGCGGCTGGGGCTGAAGTCCATCGAGTTCGCCCAGGCCGACCTTTTGGAACTGGGGATGCAGGATCGTCGCTTCGATGTGATCCACAGCGTCGGCGTCCTGCACCACATGGAAGACCCGATGGCGGGCTTGCGCGTTCTGCGCGGGCTGATGCGCCCGCATGGCGTGATGGAGGTGGGGTTCTACAGCGCCGCCGCCCGCCGGCCGGTTCTGGCCGCTCGCCAATTCATCGCCGAGCGCGGCCACCCGCCGACCCTGGACGGCATCCGCCACGTCCGCCGCGACATCCTGGCCCTGCCGGACGGCCATCCGGCGCGCGCTGTCGTCCACTCCCCGGACTTCTACGGCACCAGCGCCTGCCGCGACCTGCTGATGCATGTCCACGAACTGCACGTCACGCTGCCCTGGCTGGCCGACGCCTTTGCCGCGCTGAAGCTGGAGCTCCTGGGCTTTCGCCTGGCCGATCCGGCGGTGGCCGCGCTCTACCGCAAGCGCTTCCCCGAAGACCCTGCGATGGCCTCCCTCGGGCGCTGGGACCGGCTGGAAGTGGAGCATCCGATGATCTTCGGCGGGCTGTACCAGGCCTGGGTGCGGGCTCGGGGGTAGAACGACGTATGACTGGGAAACAGACCGTTACAGACGGCACCGAGATTAACCATCACCATTTGCGTGCCAATGCGCACTCACTGCCGGTGCCGAGGAGCGCCCGATGATCATCGTCCGCCTGTCCGACGGGCTCGGGAACCAAATGTTCCAGTACGCGTTTGGCCGCGCTCTGTCGACACGGCGCGGCGTGCCCTTGCGCCTGGACCTGTCAGCCTACCGGGTCGAGCGCAAGCGCCGCTACGAGCTCCATTATTTCCTGACCGAAGAAACCTTCGTCACCGATGAAGAGGCGCACCGCGTCGTCACCCGACCGCACAACCCCGACGAACCCTGGTGGAATCAACCGGTCGTCCGGGAACCGCATTTCCATTACAGCCCCGACGTCGTCCAGGTGTCATCGGCCGGCTATTTCTCCGGCTATTGGCAATCGGAACGACATTTCGACGACGTGGCGCCGCTGATCCGGCTGGAGTTCACCCCGAAGCAGCCGCTGGCTGGCGCCAACCTGGAGGTCGCACGGGCAATTGCCGCCCGCAACGCAGTCAGCCTGCATGTGCGCCGCGGTGACTACATCAGCGACCCGAAAGTCAACGTCCTGCACGGGGTGTGTTCGCTTGACTATTACCGGGCTGCGGTAGCCCATGTCGCGGCACGGGTGGAAAAACCGGAGTTTTTCGTGTTCACCGACGATCCCGACTGGATACGTACCAAGCTGAAGCTGGATTTCCCAGCCTATCTCGTCACACAGAACCAGGATGCTCCGGTAGAGGATCTTCGTTTGATGACACTATGCCGTCATCACATCATCGCCAACAGCAGCTTCAGTTGGTGGGGTGCTTGGCTGGGCGAAAAGCCGGGACAGATTGTCTGTGCTCCGCAACGCTGGTTCGGCGCCTATCCGCATGACACCCGCGACTTGGTACCAGACCGCTGGACCCGGCTGGACGGCTGACCTTCGGCTCTGACGATGGAGGCACTGCACCGCAGGCATTTTGCCCAATAACCGTCAACCGACCGCATCAGGTGCAGGTGCGGAAGGGCCAGATGACATGGAGCCGTTCTATGTGAGGAAGTTCCATAGGGGTCGGAAATTACCGCTCCATATCTTGGTATGCCAGGGGAGCGTCCAGTATGAGATGGTGCGGCTGGCCAATCCTGCCGTGGCGGCGCTTTACCGCAAGCGCTTCCCCGAAGCTCCGGCGATGGGCTCGCTCGGGCGCTGGGACCGGCTGGAGGCGGAGCATCCGATGATCTTCGGCGGGCTGTACCAAGCCTGGGTGCGGGCAAGGGCGTAAAGTTTGCGGAAGAGATTGAGCCTGAGATAACGAGCTGGTATTCGGCACTGGCCGGGCGCGGGTGCGCTCGTTGAAAGCGGAGAAGTTCCATGCGGGTCGGGATCTATCGCTCCATGCCTTGGTATGCTGGCGGAGCGTTCCAGTATGAGATGGTCCTTCTGGACGCCCTGGCTGCATTGGCCAAAAATTCTGCCAACCATCTTGTCTGCCTCAACCGCCCGGAAGACAATCTCCATAACTTGGTTGCGACCGGCAACATGAGCTATGGCGGTCTCCCGCTGCAATCATTGGGGGAGCCATCTTTCCAGCAGGGACCGCTGGAGACTTACCTCAATCAGGGCCCGCCAGTCCTGCCGGAACTGGATTCGAACGTTATTTATCTAGACCGGCCAGCGGCCCTGCAATTCCGCCAAGCAAAGGTCGATTGGCTATTTCAGCTTCAGCCGAGCGTAACAGCCTTTTCCGCCCTGATGCCTTTTGTGATGCCGATCCACGATCTTCAGCACCGCCTGCAGCCAGAGTTTCCCGAAGTCAGCGCTTACGGTCAAGTCGCTTATCGCGATTACCTGTATCGGAACGCCTGCCGCTATGCCACGCTGATCCTGGTAGAGTCCGAACACGGCAAACAGGACGTACTGCGGTTCTATAGCGATGTGATCAACGAGGATCGCATCCGCATCCTGCCACTTTACCCCCCGGTACGGGCGGGGGCCATGCCGAGTGAGGACGAACTGCGCCGGACAGCCGCCGCATACAATCTTCCTCCCCGTTATTTCTTCTACCCGGCCCAATTCTGGCGCCATAAGAACCATCATCTGATCATTCAGGCGATGCGCCGGCTAAAGGAGCAGACCGGGGAAAAAATTCCCCTGGTGCTGTGCGGCACCTATATGGACTACGTGCGCGCAGTCACCTTCAAAGAGGTTATGGAATTTGCCGAAGAACAAGGCGTGCGCGACCAGATCCATTATCTAGGTTGGGTTCCCGATAAGGACATGCCTGCACTCTATAGGCTGTCGGCCGGTCTGGTCATGCCGACTTTCTTCGGCCCGAGCAACATCCCTGCCCTAGAGGCATGGAATTACGGTCGCCCCGTCATCACATCTGATATTCCGGGCCTGCGTGAACAGACGGGGGATGCAGGACTGCTCGTCGACCCGCGCTCTGCAGAGCAGTTGGGCGATGCCATGCTGCTTCTCTGGCGGGACGAGGCATTCAGTAGCGAACTGGGCGAGCGGGGTCGCAAGCGGCTGGCATCCTGCAATTGGAACGCCTTCGTCGCCCAGGTGGCTGCCGTCATCGAGGAGGCCGGTGCCAGGCTGCGCGACGGCCGCGCCCCACGCTATCCCGACGCCGGATTTTGACCACATCCCGCTCGTCCGCTGCCCACGGTTGTTCCGAACCGCAGGCCTCCTCCCGTGCGCAAGCACGCCCACAAAATATGACTTGTGTTGGACGTCCCGACCAAGGCAAGGATGTGCCAGTCTTAAAAGCATCTGCGTTGGGTACCCGAAACCATGATCGAGCGGATCGAGTTCAACGGCGAGCAACTCGCCCTGATCGTGCGCAGCAGCTTTCAGGAGCCAGGCGTCCATTTCTTCACGCCAAGCCATCTGTCGCAGCAGTTAGCCTACATGCGCCACCCCACCGGCCACGCCATCCCGCCCCACATCCACAACCCGGTGCCGCGCGAGGTCCAGTACACCCAGGAGGTATTATTCCTACGCCGGGGCCGCCTGCGCGTGGACTTCTATACCCAGGTCGGCGCCTATCTTGAAAGCCGCGAACTCGGACCCGGCGACGTGATCCTGCTGGCCACCGGCGGGCATGGCTTCGAGATCCTGGACGAAGTCGAGATGATCGAAGTCAAGCAGGGTCCCTACGCCGGTGACGCCGATAAAACCCGCTTCACCGGCATCGGCAGCGCCCAGGCGCGCGTCGTCCGGCTCTGATCCCCACCATACCCATGGCCGGCAGCCCTCCAGAAGGAGCGTTCAACCACATGATTCCGGTTTCAGAACCGCTCTTGGATGAGCGCGCATGCGCTTATGTGCAGGAAGCCGTCAGCACAGGCTGGGTATCGTCCGATGGCCGCTTCATCCCTGAATTCGAACGCCGCTGGGCTGAATATTGTGGCGTGGAGCACGGCGTGGCCGTGTGCAACGGCACCGTGGCACTGCAGGTGGCCATGGAAGCCCTTCGGTTGGAGCCCGGCTCGGAAGTCATCCTGCCCAGCCTGACAATCATCTCCTGCGTGTTGGCGGTGATCGAGGCGGGCTGCGTTCCGGTGCTGGTCGACTGCGAACCCGACACTTGGTGCATGGACATGGCGCAGGTCGCGGCCCGGATCACGCCGCGAACCCGCGCCATTATGCCGGTGCACATGTACGGCCACCCGGTGGATATGGCCCCGCTGCTAGAACTGGCCGAACGCCATGACCTTGCGGTCGTCGAGGACGCCGCCGAGGCCCATGGGGCGGAGTACCGCGGCCGCCGTGCCGGCGGTATGGGCACGCTGGGCTGCTTCAGCTTCTATGCCAACAAAATCATCACCACCGGCGAGGGCGGCATGGTGGTGACCGCCGACGCAGCACTTGCCGAACGGATGCGCTCTCTACGCAACCTGTGCTTCCGCCGCGACCGCCGTTTCCTGCACACCGAGCTCGGCCACAATTACCGCATGACCAACGTGCAGGCGGCCATCGGCGTGTCGCAGGTCGAGCGGATCGAAGACCATCTGGCGCGCAAGCGGCGCATGGCGGCGCTCTATGCCGAACGCCTCGGCGACCTGTCCGGCCTCGCCCTGCCGGTGGAGCGGCCGGACGTCCGCAACGTCTACTGGATGTATGGCGTGGTCTTGGACGACAACGTGCCCTTCGACGCCGTTGAGTTCGCCCGGCGCCTGCGCGACCGCGGGGTGGACACCCGTCCCTTCTTCCTCGGCATGCACGAGCAGCCGGTCTTCCACGACCGCGGCCTGTTCGTGGACGAGCACTATCCGCAGACTGAGCGCCTAGCCCGCCGCGGCCTCTACCTGCCCTCGGGCCTGCCGCTGACAGAAGCGCAGATCAATACTGTTTGCACCGCAGTGCGTGAGGTGATCGCATGAGCGACGACGTCTTCGGAACCAGCTACGCAGCGGCCTATGACGCCCTGTACCGTGACAAAGACTATGAGGCCGAGTGTGACCTCATCGAGCGTATCTTGAACGAACACGGACATGATGGCCCTCGCCGCCTGCTCGACCTCGGCTGCGGCACCGGGAACCATGCCCTCCCTCTGGCTCGGCGCGGTCACACCGTGATCGGCGTGGACCGCTCGCCCAGCATGCTGGATCAAGCGCGCATAAAGGCCAGAAAGGCGGATTTCCCAGACGGAACCCCGGCTCCTGCCTTCCATCCAGGCGACGTGCGCACATTGAATCTTGGAGTACGATTCGATGCGGCGTTGATGATGTTTGCCGTACTGGGCTACCAGCACGAGAATGCCGACCTAATGAACACCTTGACCACCGTGCGGCAGCATTTGACGCCGGGTGGCCTATTCGTCTTCGATGTGTGGAACGGCTTGGCTGTACTGACTGATCGGCCTGGGCAGCGCATCCGTACGGTGAAACAAAACAAAACCCGCATCATTCGAAGCACTGAAACTCAACTTGATTATCTGAATCAACGTTGTTTCGTAAATTTTGAAGTTATGCATATTGAAGAGAATAAGGTGGTAAGTGAGCAGAGAGAGGAGCATATAATGAGGTTTTTCTTCCCAAAAGAAATTGATCTGGCTCTCACTTTTGCCGGAATGGAACTAATTGGTCTCAGGGATTTTTCTGATTACAGCAAATCAGTTGATGAAAAATCTTGGAATATAATTGGAATCGCGAAATCAAAATAATGGTCAAGACTAATTGAGAAAACAATCCTATAGTTGATTGTATCTAATTTTCAAAATGATGTTGTCCTCATGTACGTTTTTTTGGATTTTAATCATGACAACCTAGAAATTATTTATAGATTGATATTGTCGCTATAAAAAATTTCATTATAAGTTTCCTTTTATCCACCGGAACAGCTCAGAGGACAACATGCGAATTCTCAACCAAAATTCCGCCGACCAATCCAAGATCTATGCGGATGATAACGGAAGGGTATTCCGAGAAATACCTGAATATTGTCATGAATTTTTTAGAAATAATCAAAATTCGTTTCTTATTAACAAAATAGAAGGGCATATAGCCTCAATAAAAATTGCAGACTTCCATAATGGTCCATCGTGCTGGTCATCTGCGCAAGTGGAGGATTATGTCGCTTTTGGCCGCAACCTCTACGATGCTCTCTTGAAAGAAAATTTGTACCTGTGGGATGGGCATCCATACAACTTTATGTTTCATGGGCCTAGCCTCCGTTTTGTTGATATAGGGTCAGTAAAGCCTGGGAAAGACAATTATGGGATATTTTCTAGAGAGGTAAGCACATACAGTGTACTAAATGAATTTTATAGAACAAGCTATGCCTCACGCCTGCGACAGAAGATAGCAGAATCACAACCTCTTGATATTGAAGAAATTCTTCGTCTAGGTTTTGCCAGTCTTGCAGATGCAGATTGCTATACGCCAATGACGGAGCGTTTTAACCGCTTTCGCAATGGCCCCTCTTATAAGCCAAAGGGACGTTGGATCGGTTATCGTCCATCTATGGCAGATCTCGCTAGCGAGGCATCTAAAGATAAACGCACGGAATACCTAGAAAATATTATCTCTGCTAATAATATAACTCGCGTCATTGATGTCGGAGCCAACGATGGCATGCATGCAATTACGTGCGCCTCAAATGGATGCCACGTTTTAGCGATTGATATTGAGGATCACTCTGTTAACGGTATTTACGATATTTCCAAGAAAAACAACCTGCCAATTACTTCGACGGTTTCAACGCTATCAAGTTACATTCAACACCTGAAGTTTGTCGATCCCGTATTTTGGCCGAGCTGTGATATGGTAATATTCTTTGCCGTTATTCACCATATGATACACGACTTCGGCTATAGCTTTGAGAAGATTTTTGAGGAGATAAGCGTATTTTCTCCTCGTGTTATTATGTTGGAGTTTGTCTCGTATGATGATTGTTATCTAAGTCAGAGGCCAAGTAAAATTCCAAACTACAACATTAATGGCTTGTGCAAAGCGGCAACCGCATTCAATTATAGCGTGAATATATTGCCGCCCCATGAAACAGGCAGAAACATGATAGTTGCAACTAAAAGGAATATTTAACGTCTACCTACGGCATACCCGGGAGAGCACCCCCCATGTGCGGTTTCGCCGGCTTCGCCGGACCCGGCGGCGAGCGCGACCTCGCCGTCATGACCAGCATCATCCGCCACCGCGGCCCCGACGACGACGGTGTCCATGTCGACCACAGCGGTGCGCTGCCGGTGCATCTGGGCTTCCGCCGCCTCGCCATCATCGACATCGAGGGCGGCCACCAGCCGATGGCGACGGCCGAAGGCGATCTGGTCATCGTCTACAACGGCGAGATCTACAACGCGCCGGAGCTGCGCCGCGCGCTGGAGCAGGCCGGCCACCACTTCCGAACCGACCATTCCGACACCGAGGTGCTGCTGCACGGCTACCGGGAATGGGGCCCGGACATGCTGGAGCGGCTGAACGGCATGTTCGCCTTCTGCCTCTACGACCGCCGCCGCGGCCAGCTGGTGTTCGGCCGCGACCGCTTCGGCAAGAAGCCGCTGTTCTATGCCGAGACGCCGGACGGGCTGGTTTTCGCGTCGGAGGCCACCGCCGTGCTGTCCCACCCGTCGGTGCCGGACGGGCTGGACCGCACCGCCCTGGTCAAGTATTTCGCCTACGGCTTCATCCCGGCACCGCTGACCGCCCATGCCGCGGT
The DNA here is from genome assembly GCF_003115935.1 of Azospirillum sp. TSH20. Classification (NCBI taxonomy): domain Bacteria; kingdom Pseudomonadati; phylum Pseudomonadota; class Alphaproteobacteria; order Rhodospirillales; family Azospirillaceae; genus Azospirillum; species Azospirillum sp. TSH20. The sequence goes on along the minus strand of NZ_LGQU01000097.1, from coordinate 11,642 downwards.
GCGCAAGCTGCCGGGCGGCTGCAGCATGGTTTACGACCTGACCAGCCGCCGGCTGTCGGTCAGCCGGTACTGGGACTACCGGATGGTGGTGGACGACCAGCCGCCGGGCGGTCCCGACCAGTGGGCCGAGGAACTGCGCGAACTGCTGGACCGCGCGGTGGAGCGCCGGATGCTGAGCGACGTGCCGGTCGGCTTCTTCCTGTCCGGCGGCATCGACAGCGCCGCCATCGTGGCGCTCGCGGCCCGCCACCGCGACCCGGCGTCGATGAAGACCTTCACCATCGGCTTCGATGAGCCGAGCTTCGACGAGAGCAGCTATGCCGCCGACGCTGCGCGCCATTACGGCACCGACCATGCCTGCCGCACGCTGAACCTCGACACCGCGGCCGGGCTGCTGCCGGAACTGCTCGGCCGACTGGACGACCCGATCGCCGATCCCTCCCTCCTGCCGACGCATCTCTTGTCGCGCTTCGCCCGCGAACGGGTGACGGTGGCGCTGACCGGCGACGGCGGCGATGAGCTGTTTGCCGGCTACGACACCTTCGACGCGCTCAAGCCCGCGCGACTCTACCACCACGCCGTCCCCCGCCCGCTGCACCGGCTGGCGGAGGCGGTGGCCCACCGGCTGCCGCGCTCAGATCGCAACATGAGCTTCGACTTCAAGCTGCGCCGGGCTCTGCGCGGGTTGGGGCACCGGCCGGCGCACTGGATGCCGGCCTGGCTGGGTCCGGCCTCGGTGGAGGAGGTGTCGCGGCTGTTCGGGACCGACCTCTCCGCCGACGATCTCTATGACGAGGCCGACGCGCTGTGGCGCTCAAGCGCCAGCCGGCACGACGTCGACCGCTCGATCGAGTTTTACGGCCGCTTCTATCTGGGCGAAAACCTGCTGATCAAGGCCGACCGCGCCAGCATGTTCTGCTCGTTGGAGACGCGCTCGCCCTTCCTCGACCGCGATCTCGTTGCCTTCGTCAGCCGCCTGCCGGCTGACGTGAAGCTGCAGCCGAATGGCCTGATGGGCGGCACCCGCAAATGGATCCTGAAGAAGGCGATGGCGCCGCTGCTGCCGCCGGCGATCCTGGCGCGGCCCAAGAAGGGCTTCGGCATCCCCTTGAGCCGCTGGCTGCGCCACCTGCCCCAGCCGCCGCTGGAGACCGCGGCGCGCATCGGGGTGGACGGCGGATGGCTGGCGGCGCGCTGGGACGAGCATCGCAGCGGACAGGCCGACCACCGCGGCCTGTTGTGGGCCTGGACTGCGCTCGCCACCGCGCTCACCGGCGGCCGGGAGCGGGTGCCGGCGGCCCGGGCCGAGCAGGAAAAGGCAGGGGGGGTGGCATGAGCCTCGGGAATTTGTTCCGGGACCTGTCCGCCTCCCGGCCGGCCGGCTCCCGTTTGGTCACCTCCCGCCTGGCCGGCTCCCGTTTGGCCGTCATCACCGGCGGGCTTCTGGTGCTGTTGGGCGCCCTGCTCTATTACGCCGGCTACATCGACGCCGGCATCAACACCGCCGACGACGGCCATTACGCCCAGGTCGCCTACGAGCTGTGGCTCGGGACCGATCCGCATGCCCTGCGCTTCGGCTACGGGCTTTTGTGGTTCAAGATCGGCGAAGGGCTGTTCGCGCTCGTCGGGCCGAGCTGGCTCGCCGTCCAGTGGCTGTTCCAGGGGCTCAGCGCCCTAACCGGGCTTCTGGTCTATGCCGCGGTACTGGCGGTCACCGGACGGATGCTGCCGGCGCTGCTGGGGGCCGCGGTGGCAGTGGCGGTGCCGGCCTTTCCGCCGACCGTCTTCTATGCAGCCTGCGTGCTGCTCAACGTCTTCCTCCAGGTGCGGCTGGCCGGACGCTGGCGGCGGATGGCGGCGGGCGACCTGATCGCCCCGGCAGCCGGCCTGTCCGTGACCTTCCAGATCCGACCCGACTTCGGCTTCGTCTTCGCCGCCACGCTGGCCGGGCTGCTCCTGCTGGGGGCCGTGGCTGGCGGCCGGCAGTCCTGGGGGCGCCGCCTCGCCCGGCTGGCCGGAAGCGCCCTTGCCGTTGCCACCCTGGCGCAGGCGCCCCTGATGGCGATGGCGGCGGCCGGCGGCTATCTCGATCTGATCGTCGACGAGTATCTGCGCTATCCGGAGATTCTGTGGCGCTACCTCGCCGCCGGGCTGGGCGGTGGTGGACTGGGCGGCGGGAGTGCCGTCACCGACACCGGCGCGGCCGGCACCCTCTTGGGCCGACCGCCGCTGTCGGACCTGCTGAGCGGAAGCTGGACCGCCAACTGGACCGGCGGCACCCCCACCGCGGCGATGGCGCTGCTGGTCCATCTGCCGCTGGCGACGGCTGCGGGGTTCGCGCTGCTGACGCTGGCGCGGCTGCGCCGGGTGGAGAGCGCCGACGGCGTGCCGACCCGGCTGGTGGTGCTGGCCGGCGGGGTCGCTGCCCTGCCCCACTATTTCCTGTTCCGCCCCGACCTCGCCCACATCGCCAACTTCATGCCCGGCCACATCGTGCTGGTCTGCGTCCTGCTGGCCGACCTGGCGGCCCTGGCCCGGCGGGCGGACTGGAGCCCGGCAGGGCTGGCCACGCGCGCCGGGGCACTCGCGGCGGCGACGCTGCCCGCTTTCGGGCTGGCGGTCTATCTGTGGATCGGGCTGACCATGCCGGGAACCGGCTCGATCGCCAACGCCGCCGGCCGTACCGTACCCTTCACCGCCCACAACGGCGTCGCTGTCCGCGTCAGCCCCGGCGAGCGCCCCCTGCTCGACGCCGTGCGCGCGGCGGTGGAGGCGCATTCGAACCCGGGCGACCGCATCGTCTGCGTCCCCTTCTGCCCCGGCATGGCCTTCATGACCGGCCGGCGGATGCTGCTGCGCGACTGGTATGTCGACGATTCGCTGCTGGTCACCGATCCCGACTGGCTCGAACGCGCCATCGCCGTGACGCGCGAGGCCCGGCCGCCGGTGGTGATCGTCGTGGATTGGGCGATCAACGGCACGGACATCTCGCGCTTCGCCAATTGGGCGCGCCCCTATGTCGCCATGCTGGAGGCCACCGCCACCGGGCGGGTGGATCTGCCGGGAATCACGATTTACCTGATGCCCCGCTGAAACAGGCGGGCCGGAAGGCGCGACGCCTCAGGCCGGCGTCTCCGGCCGCTCGTCGAAATTGATCTTCGTCTTGATGGAATAGTGGCTCTTGCCCTGGCTCTCGAAATAGATGCGGACCAGAAGCTCGGCCAGCAGCCCCATCAGGATGCACATCACGCCGGTGACCAGCCCCATCGTCACCAGGAGCGGCAGCGGCGTCAGGATGAAGGAGATGCCGTCGACCAGCTTCAGATAGATCGCATAGATGCCGGCCAGGAAGGACAGCCCCATGAACATCAGGCCGGCGAAGCCGAAGATGTAGATCGGCTTGGTTTCGTACTGGGTCAGGAACTTCACGACGATCAGGTCGAGGACGACCTTCACCACCCGCTCCAGCCCGTATTTCGACGTCCCATGGCGGCGCGGGTGGTGGCGCACCGGCATCTCGGTCAGCTTGGCGCCCTGCCAGCGGGCGTAGATCGGCACGAAGCGGTGCATCTCGCCATAGAGCCGATAGCCCTGCAGCATCTGGCGCCGGTAGGCCTTCAGCGTGCAGCCATAGTCGTTCAGCTTCACGCCGGAGATGGTCGAGATCAGCTTGTTGGCCATCCGGCTCGGCAGCGTGCGCAGCAGGAAGCCGTCCTGCCGGTCGGCGCGCCAGCCCGACACCACGTCGTACCCCTCGTCCAGCTTGGCGAGCAGGCCTGCGATGTCCTGCGGGTCGTTCTGCAGATCGCCGTCCATCGGCACGATGACGTCGCCGCGAGCATGGTCGATGCCGGCCATCATCGCCGCGGTTTGACCGACGTTGCGGCGGAAGTTGATGACGCGGATGCGGCGGTCGGATGCCACCCGCTGCAGTTCCGCCTCCGTCCCGTCGGTGGAGCCATCATTGACGAAGATGACCTCGAAGCTGCGCCCCAGCCCGTCGAGCGCCGGGATCAGCCGGCCGCACAGGGGAGCGATGTTGTCCTCCTCGTTATAGACCGGGATCAGGACCGAGACGGAAACCGTGCCGGTGTCCATGGCGGCGGATCCGGGGGCAAGCAGGAGGGTCATCGAACGGGTCCGGAGGCTGCGGGTCATCTATCGGAGGCAATGCCGGGCCATGGTATGGCCGCTGGATCCGGCAAGCGCAACGGCTAATTGGGCGGAAGATAGGGGAAGGGTGCACAATCGGACGCCACGACTTCGGCAACCCCGCGTCCATCGCCGAGAGGAGGGAGGATGCCTGTCTGGTAGGCATTCCGGATCACCTCACGAATTGGACCGGAGCCTCCACCAGCCCCCAGACAGGATTGCTGGTGCCGCAGATGTAGACGTACCCAAGTGCAGTAAGAAGTTCCTCGATGAGTCCGACCACCGCGATATCCTGTTCGAAGATCAGCCAATTCGGACGCTTGCGCCAATCCACTCCCAGAAGCACGTCGAGTTCCCCCCCCTGCACGTCGATCACAAGCAGTAGATTATCGATCCCGCCCAACGCAAGGGAACGCAGCGGCATGACATTGACGACGGTTTCGCGGATGGCGGCGAGATAGCGACCAATGTTCGCGCGGTAAACGTCTCCCCGGAATTGGTTCTGCCGAATCCAGAATTCAACACTTTCACGAAAAAAGCTGCCCTGTCCGTGCGCCCAATTGTTCGGCGGCCCGTCACCATTCATTTCATCGGCAATTTCCGGGAGAACATGGTAGAATTTCCGCTCCGCCTCGTTCATGCCTGCCGCCATTTTCAGCATCAGCGTATTCGGCCGGGTAGCGTGAATCCTGGACAAAGTGTCGAAGTAATAGCTCAACGGCTCGATCAGCACTGCTGAAATAGCGTTGTGCCGTTCGTCGGACAGATATCGGTAAAGCGGATCCTCCATCACCCCATCGTTGGCGCCGATTTGGATCACACCTCGAGAACCCGTCATCCTGTTGAAGAACAGGTCGATGAAACCCTGCTCATCCTTCGGCATCGGCAATTCCCGCCTGCCCGCGGGCTGCTGAGCAGGCGCCCAGGATTCATAAGACACGAAGGCACATCCCGTTCCCAGAACGTCTGGACGCGCCCGCTCGACCGGGCAGATCCGATTGCCGAAGCGCTCCCAAGCCATGTGGTTGACATAGATGCGCTCAGGCCGAGTGTTGGCGAGGAAGGTTCCCATCGTTTCGTATTCGCTGAAGCCTGAGACTTCAGACAGGTCGGTCGCGGACAAGATCGCGTCGTACCAGCGTTTCCCATGCCTGTTCTCGACGACTGCAACAAACTCATCGAGCCACTCCCGGAAAATGGGAAAGCACTGGGCGATGAAGCTGAAACTCACGCGCTTTTCTAAACCGGTCAGCTTTCGAATAGCTTGGAAATAGGGAAGGTGGTGTTCTCTTCCCTTGAAATAGATGAGATTGTCGTCCTGAATAAAATTCAGATCGCATAAGGGGATCGTGTCGGCATCCCAGATAAGCAGCACATCGTCCGGAGCAGACGGCAGCTGCAAGAGGCTGCTAATTTTCAGGATTTGCTGATAATACCAGCCGGCCCGGGACCGGTTTCCCTCCGGCATTCGCTTGGCAACATATTCCAGATCGATGTCGGGAGCCACGACACTCTCAGCGATGACCTCGAAACGGGGGTTGCTCACCGCCTTGAAGATGTGAGTATACCTTTCGGGCGTGACGACAACGTAACGTTCAGCCTTGATATGCCGGGGAATAGCGTATGACGCGTGAATCCAGACACGGATGTCCTTGATTGTCGCAACACAGACAACGTTTTTAATAATCTTCGTCATTTTCTCAGTCACCGCAGAAAATCTATAGGGATTTTTATTCAGTCTACCGCCAAAATTTATAAAAAATCATACAGAGGACATCGGACACATCGAAAAACCCTTCGGTCGGGGAAGAGGCAGCGTATGGTGGTTCCAGCAAAAAGCGTAACTTAGGACCTTTGGAAAAACCATGGCTCAAAGCCTGATGTTGGGAGGCCTTCTTCTCCGCCCTTCCGACATCGCCAACCGAGCGGCTGGATCAGAAGCCCGAAGAGCCAGGGGAAGAGGTAACCTTCAGGTTAACACGATGTCCGCTGCTCCCGCAGGACCGTTAGGTCGATGACGGCGCCCAGCAGCGCCACCATCACCTGGAAGGCGAGGATGCCGAAGCCCAGCGCCAGCGACTGGGCATGCGGCACCCCGACCAGATCGAGCAGCCCGACCAGAGACGCCTCGCGCAGACCGATGCCCGCGACGGTGACCGGCATCAGCACGATCACCGACATCAGCCCGATCACCGCACCCCACACCGAGAAGGGCTGGTCGATGCCGACCGCCAGCCCCAACGCCTGGCTGCCGGCGACCGCCGCCACCTGCACCGCGATGCCGCCGGCGATCGACAGCAAGGCCCGCCCCGGCCGGCGCGTCTGGTCGCGCCAAGCCTCCAGAAAGCGGCGCAGGGGGCCGAGGAGCAGGGCCTCACGCTTCGGTCCGGCACGCCAGCCCAGCAGAGCCAGCAGAAGGGCGCGGGCCGGCTCCCAGGCCAGCAGCGCCGTCGCCGCCACCAGCCCGGCCAGCACCAGCCCCACCCCGACCAGCAGCCCGTCGCCGAAGCGCGCCGACTGCATCGACAGCCCGCCGCCGGTCAGCAGCAGCAGCCCGGCGATCCCCGTCATCTTGTCGAAGGCGACGGCCGAGACGATGCGGCCGCCGCCGATTTCTCCCTGCCCCTGCCCCTGCCCGCGCCCCTGCCCCCGCCCTTCGTCGCGGCTGAGCCGGTAGGCCTTCACCGCCTCCCCCGCCAGCTGGCCCGGCAGGACCAGCGCGTAGAGCTGCGCCACCAGCGTGTAGGCGAGCAGCCGCCCGGCCCGCAGCTCCGGCAGCAGCACTCGCAGCTTCAGCGCGTTCAGCACATGCATCAGGAAGAACAGCAGACCGGCGAGCGCCATCAGCCCCGGCGACGCCACCGCCAGCACCCGCCCGACCTCCGCCACATCGACCCGCCACAGCAGCAGGGCGACCAGCAGCGCGCTGACCAGGGCTTTCAGGCCGGGACGCATTTAAAGACGCCTTTTCATGAAGTCATGAAGTGATGTGAAGTTTCCCCCTCTTCCAAAAGAGGAAGAGGGAGGCTTCTCACGACCCCGGCCGGCGGGCCAGCACGTAGATGTAGTCGCCGTGCGACCAGGAGTTCAGACGGAACAGGTGGTACAGCGCCTCGGCAATGAGTCGGCGGCCGGGGCCGTAGTCGCCCTCCGTGCCCTGGCCGCTGGCGGCACCCAGAACGTTGCGGTAGAGCGGCGAGAAGAAGGGGAAGCCCCATTCCACCACCCGTTCGATCTCCAGCCCGACCGACTGGATCTTCGCCTGCAGCTCGCCGCGGGCATAGTTGCGGTGATGGCCAACCGTACGCTCGAAGTCGCGCATCCGCCCCTGCAGAGTGGAGACCAGCAGATAGCGGCCGGTCATGGCGGCGAGGTTGCGGAGCGCCGCGACGTCGTCCTCGATATGCTCGACCACGTCGGTGCAGACCACCAGGTCGAAGCGGCGGTCGAGATGGCCGGCGGCGACGTCGAGCAGGCCGAACTCGGCGTTCGGCGCCCGGCGGCGGGCGACGTCGATGGCCTTGGCGGCGAAGTCGAGGCCGGTGTAGCTGGCCTGCGGCTTCAGCGGCATCAGCGTGGCGAGCAGCGAGCCCTGGCCGCAACCGACGTCGAGCAGGCTGTCGTAATTCAGCGGGCGCACCATCTCGGTGACGATGCGGCGCAGATGCCGGCCGGTCGGGCCGTATTTGCGCATGTCGTTCCAGCGCCGCTCCCAGCTGTCGTCGTAATCGACGCCGCCCGGGTGATCGGCTGCGGCAGCGGGCAAGGGGGTAGCGAGGGGAGTGTTGGCGGACTTGAATGCGTCGTCGCTCATGCGGGCCTCCGGCGCAGGATGAATTCGTTGCAGCCCGTCGGCACGCGCGGCGGACGGACCTCCAGCATGTCGAAGCCGAGCGCGTCCATCCGCGCCCGCACCTCGTCGGCACTGGCATATTCATAGGGGTAGCCGCCGAGCCAGTCGGTGACGTCCACCCAGAACTCCATGCCGCGCTCCTTGCGCAGCGGGTTGGAGCCGGTGATCGCCCAGGTCGCGAGCAGCATCAGCGAGCCCAGCGTCCAATCCAAAACCTTCCGAAGAAAGCCCGGCGACAGATTGTAGACGATCTTAATCAGAGTCCAGATCGGCGAGGTCCAGTGGCGGTTGTAGAGCGCCAGCACGAAGGTGCCGCCCGGCGCCACCAGCGGGGCCACCGTCTCGACCGCCGGCCACATCGACCCGGTGTGGTGCAGCGAACCCCAGGCATAGACCACGTCGAAGCGGCCGAGCGAGCCGACGAAGCCGCTGTCGAGCGCCGAGCCGCGGTGGAACTCGATGCGCTCGGCCAGTTCGGGGGCGAAGCGGCCCAGGTTGCGGCGGGCGACCTCGACCCCGGTGGGGTTGACGTCGAAGCCCAGCGCGCGGGCGACGCCCAGCTTGCCGGCGGCGATGGTGAACAGGCCGGAGCCGGAGCCGACGTCGCAGAAGCTGGCGCCCTTCAGCCGGTCGGTCCCAACCAACCCCTTCAGGCTGTCGATGGCCGCCACCAGCCGCGGCTCGTCCAGCACGGTGCGCGAGTAATGGTCCCAGTTCTCGCCGAAATCGAAGGCCAGGGCGGGTGTCCCGGCCGGGGTTCCGCCCCCGCCTTCCGCCGTCTTCACCGGTTCCGCCACGCTGTCCGATCCCTTGCTGTCCGAGCCCGATCTGCCGCGCCGCCATACGCTCCCGAAAGCCGCCGGATGTCAACAGGACGTCGAGCGACGGGAAGGTGGTGTGTCTTCTTGAAAGGGCGGAAATGGGCGGGCAGGTTCTCCACGGATGTCATACGCGGGAGCCCGAACGCCTCACTCCGCCTGCGCCGACCGGACCCGTTCCGCCGCGGCGCGACCGGCGAGCGCCAGATCGCGGTAGGCGGCGGCGACGGCGCGCCAGGAGAAATGCTCGACCACCCGGCGGCGCCCGCCCTCGCCCAGGCGGCGGCGCAGGGCCGGGTCTTCGGCCAGACGCGCAATGGCGGCGGCAAGCGCCGGCGTGTCGTCGGCGTCCAGCATCAGGCCGGTCTCCTCCTCCACCACCAGATCGCGGTTGCCGGCGATGCGGGTCGCCACCACGGGCAGGCCGGCGGCCATCGCCTCCAGCACCACGTTGGGCATGCCCTCGTCGCGCGAGGGGAAGACGAAGGCGTCGGCGGCGCGGTAGGCGGCCGGCAGCTCGTCACGCCCCAGCCAGCCGCAAAACGCGATGCGCTCCGACAGCCCGAGCCGGGCGGCCTGCGCCTCCAGCTCCGGCCGGGCAGGGCCATCGCCGACGATGGTCAGGCCGATGCGGTCGCGCAGAGCCGGCGACAGGCGGGCGAGCGCCTCGAACAGCACGTCCAGCCCCTTCTGCCGCACCACCCGGCCGACGAACAGCAGCGACAGGCGGTCGCCGGCACTTGTCGTATCGGCGGGGGAGAAGCGGGCGGCATCGACGCCGTTGGGGATGATGGCGATCGGCTGGTCGGGAGCGAAGCGGCGGGCGAGGTCGGCCAGCCCCTCGCTGTTGGCGACGACGGCCGAGGACCGGCGCCACAGCCAGCCGATCACCGGCCCGGCCAGCCGGTGATAGAGCGAGATGCCGTCATACTGGAAGCCCGGCACATCACCGCCGCGCAGGCTGACCGCATAGGGCACGCCGGACAGCGCCTTCACCATCCACGCTGCCGGGCCGCAGGGCAGGCCGAAATAGGCGATGGTGGCGTCCGGGCGCCAGCGGGCGGCGATCCAGGGCGCCATCACCAGCGAACTGGCGAGGAAGGCCAGCATCTCCACCACCGAGCTGCGGTCGCGGCGGCGGCGCAGGGTGGGAATGCGCCGGATCTCCACCCCGTCGGCCCGGCGCTCCACCCGCGGCAGATCGCCGAAGGCGGAGGTCAGCACCAGCACCTCTTCGCCCAAGGCCGCCAGTTCGCGCGCGGTGTTGTCGGTGGCGTTGGCCGCCCCGCCGCCCAGCGGCGGAAATTCGTAATTGATCAGCAGAAGCCGCGCCATGCCGCCCGCCACACTCCCCATTCGACGAGCGCCATTGATGCGGGGCCGGGAACGGCGATGCAACAGCCATCGCAAACAGGGCGCAAACAGGGAGCAAGGAGGGGCGCGCTTCCCGGGGGCCGTTCTTTGCAGAGCGCCCGTCTTCTGCTACTGATCCCGCCGCTCCCCAACCGAAGCGCCGCGGCCTCCATGAACATCGAACAAGCCTTCACGACGGCGGTCGACCTTCAGAAAGCGGGCCGTGCCGACGAGGCCGGACGTCTGTATGCGGAGATTGCCGCCCGCGATCCGCATTTCTCACCCGCCATCAACAACATGGGGCTGCTGCATGCCGCCGCCGGCCGCACCGAGGCGGCGATCGCCCTGTTCCGGCGGGCGTTGGCGCTGGTTCCGGGGTCGCTGAACGCCTGGAACAATTTGGGATCGCTGCTGACCCGGCTCGGCCGGCGGGATGAAGCGGCCGGGGTCTACCGGATCTCCGCAAACCTCAAGCCCGACCAGGCAGCGGTGCTCAACGAACTGGGCCTTCTGCTGGAGGGGCTGAAACGCCCGGACGAGGCGTGCGAGGCTTTCGCCCGCGCGGCGGAACTGGACCCGATGGAGGCGGAATACGCCAACAACCTCGGCGCCATGCTGCGCAACGACCAGCGGCTGGAGGCGGCGGCCCGCCGCTTCCGCCGGGCGATCGCGCTGAACCCGCAGCACAGCGGGGCCTACAGCAATCTGGGGTCCACAGTGAAGGACAGGGGCGCCTTCTGGGAGGCACTGCCGGCTTTCCGCCGGGCCACAACGCTGGATCCGGATTTCGCCGGCGCCCATTGGAACGAGGCCCTGGTCCGGCTGCTGCTGGGCGACTTCGTCCGGGGCTGGCGGGGCTATGAGTGGCGCTGGAAGCATGGCCGGCTGCCTTCGCCGCAGCGCGGCTTCGACAAGCCGCGCTGGGACGGGTCGCCACTGCGGGGCCAGCGGCTGCTGGTCTATTGGGAGCAGGGCTTCGGCGACGTGCTGCAGTTCGTCCGCTACCTGCCGCTGCTGGTGCAGGCGACCGGTGGGGCGGCCGGCGGACAGCCGATCATCCTCGAAGCCCAGCACGCGCTGCTGCCGGTGCTGCGCAGCCTGCCCGGCGTCACCGTGGCGCTGACCGGGGCGCCGCTGCCCGACTTCGACGTCCAGATCCCGGTGATGAGCCTGCCGGCGCTGTTCGGCACCCGGCTGGAGACCGTGCCGTCCCGCGTTCCCTATCTGAAGGCGGACCCCGATCTGGCGGCACGCTGGGGCGGACGGCTGACGGGCTTGAGCGGCCTGAAGGTCGGCATCGTCTGGGCGGGGTCGCCCACCCACGGCAACGACAAGAACCGCTCCATCGGGCTCGCCCCCTTCGCGCGGCTGGCCTCACTTCCCGGCGTCAGCCTGGTCTCCATCCAGAAAGGCCCGACCGAAGGACAGGCCGCCAACCCGCCCGGTGGCTTTCCCCTGCTGAACCT
>NZ_LGQU01000012.1:0-22789 GCF_003115935.1 Azospirillum sp. TSH20 | reverse complement strand
CTGCTGATGCTGCAGACCCGGCAGCAGCTGGGCACCATCGCCCTCTCGCTGGCCAACCAGTCGCAGCAGTCGATCCTGCGCCTGTTCTGATCCGGAACGGCAGCCAGACACACGAAAAGGGGCGCCCCGCCGGGGCGCCCCTTTTCGTTTCCGGGCTTTCCGAACAGGCCCTTTCAATACCATTTGGGCGCCGGTCAGCGCGGCCGCAGGGCGTCCCCGATCAGCGCCCGGGCGTCGGCGGCCAGCGCGGCCCGGCCTTCGCCCCGCGTGTACATCATGTGGCCGCCGGGATGCACCGTCACCGAAACCCGGCCGCGCTCTCCCTCCGGCAGTTCCAGCCGGGACGCAACCCAGCGCGACGCCATGTAGGGCGTGATCAGGTCGGTGCGGCCATGGGCGATCAGCACCCGCAGCGCCGGCTGCAGGGTCAATGCCGTCTGCAGCGCGTCAACGGCGCTCGGCACCGTCATGCGCGGCCAGTCCCAGTTCCGGTTCACCCGGTCGCTGAGCAGCCGGTAAGGCTCGTCCGTCCGCACCCCGAGCGTATCATGGACATAGGCGGCGAAGGCCGTGGTGTAGGTCGGGATCGTGCCCTTCAGGAAGGGGTCGAACGGCACGCGCGGCGCTCCCGGATCGGGGTCGGGCGCGGTGAAGGTGCCGTCATAGATGCTGAGGATCCGTTCCCGGTCGCGCAGAAGCTCTCGCGTGAAGACGCCCATCGGAACGCGCCCGCGCTGGCGCCGCACGGTTTCCACCGGCAGGCCGGTGATGCGCGCCACCTCGGCGAAGAGGTCCTTTTCCGCGTCGAGCCGGCCGTAATCAAGCCGGGCCAGTCCGGTCAGGTAAGGGCCGAGCGCAAAGCGTTCCGCCGCTTCGGCCGCCTGCTCCGGCGTGCCGGCCGTGCGCCCCAGCGCCGCGGCGGAGGCGGCCATCGACGGCAGCTTCAGGGCCGGGCCGAGGATGCCGTCCTCGTCGATGGCGGCGAAATCGACGACCGGCGAGACCAGGATCAGGCCGTTGACCGCAAGCCCGACCCGCTCGATCAACTCGTCCGCCATCCTGGCGATGCGGAAGCCGCCATAGCTTTCTCCCGCCAGGAAGGTCGGCGACGACCAGCGGCCATTGCGGGTCAGCCACAGCCGGACGATCTCGGCCATCGACCGTGCATCCCCTTCCACCGACCAGAAGCGCTTCTCATCCTCGTCGGGCTTCAGCGCGCGGCTGTAGCCGGTGCCGACCGGATCGATGAAGACCAGATCGGTGAAGGCCAGCCAGCTGTCGGGATTGTCGACCAGCGGCGCCGGCGGCCGCGGCAGGGTTCCGTCCGGCCCAAAGGCAACGACCTTCGGACCGGCGGCGCCCAGATGCATATAGGCCGATGCCGCCCCCGGCCCGCCGTTGAAGACGAAGGTGACCGGACGCGGACCGTCGGACGGACTCTTCGATTCGGCCGGTTCGGCGGTGTAGGACACCGTGAAGATGCGCGCCGCCAGCTCCTCCTTCACGCCGTCGCGAAGCGGCAGGAATTCGGCCGTCCCGCTATAGGACAGCGCCCCGCCGGGCAGCGGCAGGCTGTGCCGGGTGACGCTGCGCTGGGGGTCGAAACCCTGGAGGCTGTCGGCTTTGCGGCCGTCCGAGTTGTGTTCGTCCGGCTTTGCCGCATCCGCCTTTCCCGCTTCGGCCTTTCCCGCTTCGGCCCTGCCGCCTTCCGGCCGGTCCGCCGCTGCCGCGGAACCGGGGACCAGCGGCGGCATCAGCAGGGCCGGGAGCAAGGCCATCGCCAACAGACGTGACAGGCTGCGGGAGCGGGAAGGCGCGGACAGGAGCGGCATCTGGGAATCCAAGACAGTTTCTGCGGGGCGGTCTCCAGCCACCGCATATTGCGGTCCCGCCCGCGATCCGCAACCGGCCCGCAGTCCGGTGCCATTTTTAGGACATATTTTTTCGGCGACGGCGGTGGCGCCGGGCTTGCCGGTTGCGCCGCGCGATACATACTGATTAACCCGAAAAGGTAACATCTTCCGGGTTAGAGTTCTTCCACCGCCCACCCGGGCCAACTTTGACGGGATCCCGCCGACATGCTCCTTCCACGGCATGCCACCATACGCGCACGGCTGTTCCTCGGCTTCGGCGCGGTGCTTGTGCTTCTGATCAGCCTGACCGTCATCGGGGTCCGCGAGGTGCGGAAGATCGATGCCGATCTCACCCGGATCAACGACGTGAACAGCGTCAAACAGCGCTATGCCATCAATTTCCGCGGCAGCGTGCATGACCGCGCGATCGCGCTCCGCGACGTGGTGCTGACCAGCGATGCGACGACCCTGTCCGCCGTCCTGGCCGACATCGACCGGTTGGCCAGCTTCTATGACCAGGCGGCCAAGCCGCTCGACGCCATGTTCGCGACCATGACCGACATCGAGCCGGAAGAGCGGGCCATGCTCGCCGGCATCAAGGAGATCGAGGCGAAGACCCTGCCGGCGATCAAGGCGGTCACCGCCGCCCGCAAAGCCGGTGACATGGCCGCCGCGCAGAAGGCCCTGATGCAGGACGCCCGTCCCGCCTTCACCGAATGGCTGAAGCGCATCAACGCGTTCATCGACCTGCAGGAGTACAAGAACCAGCAGATCGCCGCCCGCACCCGCACGGTCGCCAGCGGTTTCCAGACGCTGATGCTGTCGCTGTGCGCCGCCGCCCTGTTGCTGTCCGGCGCCTTCGGCCTGTGGACGGTGGCGGCCCTGCGCCCGCTGCGCCGCCTGACCGATGCGATGCTGACGCTGGCGCGCGGCGACCTGAGCGTCACCGTGCCGCCGTCCGAGGCCAAGGACGAGATCGGGCAGATCACCGGCGCCGTCGAGGTGTTCAAGGCGAACGCCGTGGAGGCCGACGCCTTCCGCCGCCGTCAGGCCGAGGCCGAGCATGCCGCCGAGGAGCGCAAGCGGGCCGAGATGGCGGCGCTGGCCGACCGGTTCGAAAGCGAGGTGAAGGGCGTGGTCGACAGCGTCGCCTCCTCCTCGACCGAGGTGCGGTCCCTGGCGCAGTCGCTGGCGACGACCGCCGACCATACCGAGACGCAGGCGACCACCGTCGCCGCCGCATCCGAACAGGCGTCGGTCAATGTCCAGACCGTGGCCGCCGCCGCCGAGGAACTTGCCGCCTCCATCGCCGAGATCGGCCGGCAGATCGGCGAGAGCAGCCGCAAGGCCAAGCAGGCCGCCGATCAGGCCGATGGCACCAACCGCATCGTCGACGGCCTGTCTTCCAAGGCGAACCAGATCGGCGACGTGGTGAACCTCATCAACTCCATCGCCGGGCAGACCAACCTGCTGGCGCTGAACGCCACCATCGAGGCGGCGCGCGCCGGCGAAGCGGGCAAGGGCTTCGCCGTGGTCGCCAGCGAGGTGAAGAGCCTGGCCAACCAGACCGCCAAGGCGACCGGCGACATCTCGCAGCAGATCGCAGAGATCCAGACGGCGACCGCCGACGCGGTCCAGGCGATCCAAAGCATCGCCGCCACCATCGGTGAAGTGAACGTCATCGTCGGCACCATCGCCCAGGCGGTCGACGGCCAGAACGCCGCAACGATGGAGATCGCCCGCAACGTCCAGCAGGCGGCGGCCGGCACCAACGAGGTCTCCTCCTCGATCGGCGGCGTCCTGCAGGCCGCGTCGGAGACCGGAAGCGGCGCCAGCCGCCTGCTCTCCTCGTCCGGGGAACTGTCGAAGCAGGCCGAACTGCTGCACGCGCAGGTCGACCGCTTCCTCGGCAGCGTGCGCGGCAAAGTCTGAGTCTGGAACGGGGGGTGGGGCAAAAGGTAGCAAAGCCCATGCTTGCGGGTGGCGGCCGGGAACTCTAGGAAATTCCCGGCCGCTGCATCTCCTGCGCGAGCCATCCGCCGGATGCACCCTTCGACCGTCACGGGTCCGCCATGAGCGACAGCGAAAACACCGGCCCCGTCGATTACGGCCGCCTCGTCTGGAGCGACGATCTGGTTCTGGGCGTCAACTCCATTGACGAGCAGCATCGCGAATGGATCGCGCTGGTCCAGGCCTTCGAACGCGCCGTCACCGAAGGACGGCCGGCCGAGGAGATGCGCAGCACCCTGGCCGCCGCCGTCGCCTACACCGAGTCGCATTTCGCCGACGAGCAGCGGGTGATGGAGGAGGCGGGCTATCCCTTCCTCGACGACCATATCGGCCAGCACCAACTCGCCTGGGACCGGGTGCATGCCTTCGCTTCAGTCGAAGGGGCCGGCGAGATGGCCGACGAGGAAATGCGGCGGAGCCTGGCCGAATTCCTGCCGCAGTGGCTGATGCTGCACATCAACACCGCCGACCGCCAGTTCGCCCGCTGGCTGAAGGGCACGATGGCTCCCGGCACCGCGTCCGGCATCGCCGCTGGGGGCCCGGCGGGTCCCGATGGCCGGGTGTTCGGCGACATTCCCGTCTGATTCCCGCCCCGCATGGGCGGGATCCGGACCGCCTGCCGTTGCGATTCGCCGGAACCGCCGCTACACAGGGGGCATCCGCGCGAGCAATCCCGTTTTCCGGAGCGTTCTTCCATGTCGACCCTGCCCGATCAGGCCACCATCGCCGCCACCGCGGCCAAGATCCTGCTGGAGATCAAGGCGCTGCACTTCAACGCCGAGACGCCCTTCATCTTCACCTCGGGCTGGGCGAGCCCGGTCTACACCGACTGCCGCCGCATCGTCTCCTTCCCGCGCGCCCGAAAGGCGCTGATGGATTTCGCCGTCGCCACCATCGAGCGCGAGATCGGCTATGAGGCCATCGACGCGGTGGCCGGCGGCGAGACCGCCGGCATCCCCTTCGCCGCCTGGATCGCCGACCGGCTGGAACTGCCGATGCAGTATGTGCGCAAGAAGCCGAAGGGCTTCGGCCGCAACGCCCAGATCGAGGGCCTGCTGACCGAGGGGCAGCGCGTCCTGCTGGTCGAGGATCTGGCGACCGACGGCAAGAGCAAGGAGAACTTCGTCACCGCGCTGCGCAACGGCGGCGCCCAGGTGACCGACACCTTCGTGATCTTCCACTACGGCATCTTCCCGCAGTCGAAGGTCAATATGGACGCCATCGGCGTCCGCCTGCACGCGCTGTGCACCTGGTGGGACGTGTTGAAGGTCGCCCGCGACAACCGCTATTTCGACGAGAACACCCTGTCGGAAGTCGAGAAGTTCCTGAACGACCCGGTCGGCTGGTCGTCGGCCCACGGCGGCAAGTCGAGCATGTGATGCCAAACGGGGGCGGGGAAACGCTTCCCGCCCCCGGCTCCGCCGGTGGCCGTCAGGCCATCAGCGCCTGGATCCTGTCTCTGAAAGCCGCCTCGTCGAAAGTGCCGTCGTTGGCGGTTGAAATCCAACCGGGCAGAGCCGGGTGCCAGAACGGGTTGTAGAGGATCACCGACCGCTTCCTGTTCAGCATTCCACCCAGATAGCTGAAGGACGACCGGCTGGTTATCAGCACGTCTGCGGTCGAAAACAGGGACAGGCAATCGAGCGCCTCGGCATTCGCCATGATCGTCGCGTTCGGGATGGCGGCGAACTCTTCGATTTTCGATTCCTCGGGGCTAATCCGCTTCGGCTCCCCAATGGATTTTTCGATCCCGTTCTCGCCGGGCTTTAGCTCGACCTCCTTGGTCGGTATCTCGGTGTGAATTTCGAAGCTGCAGGGGACGCCCATTTCCTCCAGCAGCCGCGAAACGCGCAGCGACGCCTTGATGTAATAATCGTTCGGCAGCATGCGGTTGGCGGCCACCACCATCATTTCGCCGCGACGGACGTGAACCGCCACGCGCAGCTTCTCCTTGTTCGGAGGCAGATGGGAGAAGGGGGAAATCTCCCTGCAGCATTCGTAGCATGCCGGATGAGCGTCTGTGATGCCGTAGGGAAGCGATATCCTGACGATGATCGGCCGATCGACAGACTGGGCCTGCGCGGTGATGGCCCCCATTGCCTCAGGCGTAATATTGTGAACATTCACGACGTAGTAGGATTGAGGAACCGCAACATCGGATTTGATCGTGAATCGGCGATTGAACGCGTCGACGAAATCCTGGCTCCCACTGTTCTCTTCCAGTGACTTCAAACCCTGGTAATCGACCTTGGCCAGGGGAGAGTGGATGTAGGGAACCTTCAAGAGCCGCGAAAGAGCGTAGATGCCGTAAATCCGTTGCAACTGGGCACCGACGCCGTCGGTCATCTTATCATTCTGATAGGTGACTGCGATTTTCCAGGAAGGATTGGAAAGTTCCTGTCCGCTGCTCATGATGCTTCCACTTCTGCAGAGTTCGCCATATGCCCGCCATAGGCGGAATTCCAAAGTCTCGCCCGATCGGACGTGCTTAACACAGCTTCGCAAACTCGAAAATCGGAGCCTTGGCCGGATGGCTGTTCGCAAATACCCGACGGATGGGGAAGCGGTGGAATGATACCGCGGCGGCCTATGCCGAACGGGAGGCCGCATCGGCTCCGACGGCCGCTTCCTGCTCCGGCCGGGGGCGGTGGTTGAAGCGCACGCGGACGATTTCACACCGCCCCTGCCTCTCCACGGCACCGCCATCGCAGGGGCGGCGGTCCAGCACGTCGAAGGAAAGCGTCGACAGCCCGTCGCCGGTCGGGATTTTCCCGGTGGACCAAAGCTCCTGAAAGACGCGGCGGTTAACGCGCGAGATCGGTGACGGCGTCGCATCCGGCGTGAAGCCGTCATTGTCATGGTCGAGCGGCTGGAAGCGGCCCTTGCGCCGGCCGGTGGGGATGCGGCGCGCCCGGATGCGCAGCGAGAAGTCGAAATCCTCGTATCCCCAGCCCCAGTACAGGTTGGAATAGCCGTCGACCTGCCGCATCGTCGCGTTCGGCATCAGAAGCACGCCGCCCATATTGCTTGCAAGGTCGGTCGTCACCGTCCGGTCCGAGCGCCCCGGCGCCACCGGCCGCTGCTCCGCCCCGTACCAGAGGATGGGCGTGGGGCAGTCGGCCGGGGAATAATCGGCATCGACCGGCAGGTAATCGACGTCATGCAGGCAGGTGTAGTCGCTCTGCCCCTCGCCCAGCAGGAAACCGGCATTCATCAGCGCCCCGCGGTTGAAGGGAAGGCCGGCCTCCTGCTCCACGATGGTGATGCGATAGTCGATCCGCGGCACGAGCCGGTCGAGATACGCGCTCACCCACGGAACGAACTGCCGCAAATGGGTTTCCCGGTCCCGATAGGGGACGACGATGTGGAGGCGCGCGTCCGCGCTGTCGCCGGTCGTCATGTCAGTCCTTCCCTTCCTGCGCAACGGACGGAAAACCGCTGCTTCCCTCGGCCGTGATGGCGATTGCGCGCGGAAGCCCGCCCGCAAGATGAATGTCCCACATCGCCCGATAGGCCGCCTCGAGATGCCGGGTGAATCGTGGCGTATCGAACAGCGGGCAGCTCTGCCGATTGCGCATCAGCCGTTCCCGCAGATCGCGGAGCCGCTGGGGTGAGCGGGCGAGGTCCACCGCCGCCGTCTCGTACGCCTCCTGCCCGTCGACGATCAACTCCGGCAGTCCGGCGGCCCGCAGCAGGCTGGCCGCCACGCGCCCGGCAAAGGTCGTGCCGCGCCGCGTCAGCACCGGCAGCCCCGCCCACAGCGCGTCGCTGGCCGTGGTGTGCGCGTTGTAGGGAAGCGTATCGAGAAACAGGTCCGCCAGCCGGTGGCGCGCCAGATGTTCGGCATGGGGAATCGGGCCGGCAAAGACGAGACGGCCGGGATCGAGTCGGCGGGCCTCGCCCTCGCGGCGCAGGTTGGCCGCCACCTGCGGATTTCCGGCATAGAGCCACAGGACGCTGCCCGGCACCGCCGCGAGGATGCGCGCCCAGCCGTCGAACAGGGCGGGAGTCAGCTTGTAGGCGCTGTTGAAGCAGCAGAAGACGAATCCGTCGGCCGGCAGCCCGCAATCCGCGCGCGACGGGGTGGTGGCGGCGATGGCACGGCGGCGGTCGTTGGGCTGGTAGCAATCCGGCAGCCGCACCACCCGCTCGGTGAAGAACGCCTCTTCGCCCTCCGCGATCACCTCGGGGTCGGCGAGGATGTAATCGACATAGCCGGCTCCCAGCGTGCCCGGATAACCCAGCCAGTTGACCTGCAGCGGAGCCGGGCGGGCGGCCAGGATCGACGTCCGTGAGAAGGTGGTGAAACCGGTCAGATCGACCAGAATGTCGATGCCGTCCGCCGCGATGACCTGCGCCGCATCGGCGTCGCCATGGCGGTACAGGTCGACGAACCGTTCGAGTCCCTGCTCGAACCGACGGCGCAGCGGGCTGCCGTCGTCGATGCCGGTCGAATAGGCGGTGACGGCGAAGCGGGACCGGTCATGCGTCTCCAGGGCATCCACCATCAGATGGCCCATCGCATGTTCCCGGAAATCCGACGACAGATAGCCGATGCGCAGACGGCCATCCCGCGGAAGCGCGGCGGGCGCGGGGGCGGATCGGTGGACAAGAACGGCGCCACGGGCCTTCGCAGCCGCCCAGCGGGTCGCGGCCGATTGCTGGTCGGCAAGGGTCGAGGCGCAGGACAGGACGTCGAACGGGGATACGCCCTCCGCCCCCTCCCGCACCCGACGGAGAAGCAGCGCCTCCAGACCGTCCAGGTCACGCCACTCGCAAAGCAGCCTCTGCTGGTGAACCAACTGGCCCAGGGCCGCGCCATGGCCGGGAACCAGCCACAGTACCCGCCGGCAGGCCTCCGCCGACACCGCGCTCCAGCCGCTCATCGCGGCGGCCATCGCCAGATCGACAGAGGCGTCGGTATCGTCGGGAGCCACGGCGACGGCATTGCGCAGGGCGGCGACCGCGAGATCGGGGCGGAATGCCTCCGCCAGCACGCCCGCCAGCCGCCGCCATGCCTCGGCGTTCAGCGGCTGCCGGACGAGCAGGCTTCTCAGGATCGCCAGCGCGCCGTTGGACTCGCGCATGATCGACAGGACCTGAGCCAGATTGATCTCCGCCACCGGGAAGTCGGGCTGCAGGTCCAACGCCGTGCGATATTGGGCGACGGCCTCCTGCAGGCGGCCGAGTTCCCGCAGGGCGTTGGCGAGATTGTTGTGCGCGGCCGGATCGGACGGTTCCAGCCGGACCGCGGCGGCGGCGGCGCGCCAGGCGTCCTCACGATGGCGCATATCATGTGCCGCGTTGCCCAATGCCAGCCAGCTTCGCGCACTCGACGGATCGAGCGCCACCGCAGGACGGCCGGCGGCGACCGCTTCGGCCGGTCGGCCAACGGCATGGAGCAGGCAGGTCAGGTCGTGCCGGATGCCCACGTCGAGCGGCGCCAACCCGATGGCCTTGCGGAATACCGCTTCCGCCTCCGCATTTTGGCCAAGGTGATGGAGCGCCACGCCCAGCCTGGACAGTGACGAGGCGTCGGCGGGAGAGAGCCGCACCGCCTCCCGGTGGGCGGCCACCGCCTCGGCGAAGCGCCCCAGATCCTGCAGGGCGACGCCGAGATTGTTGTGGACCTCTCCCAGATGGGCATGGGTCGCCAGTACCTTGCGGTAATGAGGTTCCGCGTCCTGCGGCCGTCCCTGGCTGTGCAGGGCCAGCGCCAGACCATAATGGGCATCGACCGAATCGGGCGCGACCCGCAGCGCCGCCGCATAGACCGTCGCCGCCGCATCCCAGCGGGCCATGCCGGCCATCGCCGCGCCGAAATCGAGATAAACCTCCGGATCCTTGGCGATGGCCAACGACTTCTGGAACAGGATCACCGCCTCGCGCGCCCGGCCCAGCCGCAACTCCACGACGCCCAGCCGGTGCAGGGCCTTCGGGTTCTGCGGCTCGGCCTGCAGGGCTTCGAGGTAACGGGCCCTCGCCTCCTCCAACTTGCCGGCCCTTTCCGCCGACAGGGCGCGGGTGAAGCCGGTCGATTGGCTTTTGTCTGCCATAGCCGACCTCAATCGCGCCAGCGCGTGTGTTCCAGGATGCGGGGAATCTCGGCCGGACGGCTGGCATCACCCCAGTTCGAGATGTCGGGAATGGTGGTCACGCCGTAGCGGCGGCCAAGCAGGCTGAGGATGCTCTGGTCGTGGCGATGGTCGCGGAACTCCGGATAGTTCGGCAGGCCGCATTCGTTGGGGGCGTCGGTGATCAGCCGGGCATCCTGGGCATACCGCAGCCATCGGGAAATGAAGTCCCTGCTTTCCGGCCCGCGCTCGCAGACGATGAAGCTGGCGAGGATCTGCGGCGCGTCGATGAAGGGCGGACGGTCCAGCCCCATGAAATGGAAACAGTCGCGCTTCGTCCAGACGCGGTTGCTGTGCTCGTCCTCCAGCGTGAACAGCAGCACCGGCAGGTCGCGCCGTTGGCGGCAAATCTCGATCACCGGATCGGCGCTGTGGACGAAATGGGCGCCGCTGTCGCTGTAGAACAGCATGTCGCCATCCTGCAGATGCTCCCGCAGCATGAGATCGATGAAATAAGGCTTCCACAGCCAATATCCGGCCCCGCGCGGCTGCTCCAGGATATGGCGGTTCCGTGCGGCGAACGTAGCGTCTATGTGCTGCCGCCCCATCATGGCCACGCCATCGAAGCCGCCCGCGGCAAGACCGGTCTTCGCATTGTGTTTCTGCGCCGTGGTGAAGGCCCCGTCGGCATAGTTCAGCAGCACCCGCTTCATCGTCCGTCCTCCCGCCGCTCAAAGTCGGCTTTCGATCCATTCGGCCAGACGGAAAGCGTCGAAATAGAAATCCTCCGCGCCGAGGAAGGGCGGCGTGCTGCGATAGCGGCGGTAGGTGTCGTAGTCGTCATCGGCGGCCAGGATGGCGTCGCAGGCCTCCTCGTCGGACGCATAGCGCGACACGTCGATGAAGCTGCCGGCGGCGACATCCCGCAGGACCCCCGGATCGCCCCAGTAAAGCGGCACGGCGCCCGCCTGGAAGGCGTCCAGGATCTTCTCCGTCAGATAGCCGGGATGGCTCGCATTCTCGAACGCGAAGGCGAAGCGGTAGCGCGAGAAGACGCGGATCTTCGGCAGCCAGCCCATCTTCACCACGCTGCCGGTGTTGTTCAGCAGCCAGCCGACCGACTCCACGTGCCGCCGGGCGCAGAGCATCTGGAAGAAGTCGTTGCGGCGGGCGCAGTTGGGGTTCTTGTAGAGGAAGGCGCAGAATTTCCGCTTGGCGGCCTCTTCCCGCGTCGGCGGCACCGGCGGCAGGACGGAATGGCAGAAATGCGGCGTCGCCCCCTCGCGCCTGTGGTCCCAGGCATGCATGACGTAGAGCGGCAGGCGGTAATGCCGGGGATCGTCGATGCGGTCGAACGACACCGACATGTCGACGGCGTCGAGCGGCGGCCGCACATTCTCGCCGGTGAAGAACATCGACCGGGCGGTCCGTATTTCCCGGGGACTGGTGCCGAACACCGATATGATGGCGAGATCGCTGTCGTTGTCGACGACCGATACGTCGAAGCGGGCGGACAGGATATCCACGAAGAAGTTCGTGGCCGGATCGAACTCCGGCCAGAAATCGAAGAAGGCGATCTTCAGCCGAGGCTTCGCGCCGCGCCCGCCGCGGTCCGGTCCATGCAGCAGAAAACGGTCGAGACGTGCCGGGTCCTGATGGGAAGACGCCAGAAATTCCGAAAGGAAATCGCTGGTCCGCTGGTCGATCATGCCCAAGACGCTCCCGCACGCACTGATTGCCGCGAGCGGCCCTTTTGCCCGGACAAGCTCGGCGGACACACCGTAGTTATGCCATCGCCGGGCTGCCAGCGGTATTTTTGGAGCCGTCGCGCCGGGCCTGCCCCGCAAAGCCGGTTCGCAGTTGCACACAACGGATGTGAGCGGTCCTTGACCGGACGGCCCGCGCCGCTAATATCCGGCGCCATGGACGTCTCTGTACGGATCCCGATGATGATGCGCGCACCGGCGCATCGCGCGCGAATTACCGGCCCGGCTCTCTGAGGAGGGCCGGGATCGAGACCTTATGTGCGTCGGGTGGCAGGAACGAGCCGCCCGATGGTGACGCCTTCCCCCAGGGATCCGATATGACCCGCGATTACAAATCGACCGTCTTCCTGCCCCGCACCGACTTCCCCATGCGCGGCGGCCTGCCGACCAAGGAGCCCGAGCTGCTGAAGCGCTGGGCCGAGATGGACCTGTTCGGCAAGCTGCGCGCCGGCGCCAAGGGCCGCAAGAAGTTCGTGCTGCACGACGGCCCGCCCTATGCCAACGGCAACATCCACATCGGCCACGCCGTCAACAAGATCCTGAAGGACGTGATCGTCCGCTTCCGCCAGATGCAGGGCTTCGACGCCGACTATGTCCCCGGCTGGGACTGCCACGGCCTGCCCATCGAGTGGAAGATCGAGGAGAAGTACCGCAAGGCCGGCAAGAACAAGGATGACGTGCCGCTCATCCAGTTCCGCGCCGAATGCCGCCAGTTCGCCGAGGAATGGGTCGGCATCCAGGCCGCCGAGTTCCGCCGGCTGGGCGTCGAGGGCGACTGGAAGCACCCCTACGCCACCATGACCTTCCCGGCCGAGGCGCAGATCGTCCGCGAGATCCACAAGTTCGCGATGAACGGCGGCCTCTACAAGGGCTCCAAGCCGGTGATGTGGTCGGTGGTCGAGAAGACCGCGCTGGCCGACGCCGAGGTCGAATACCACGACCACACCTCCACCACCGTCTTCGCCCGCTTCCCCGTCTGGGGATCGTCGGCGCCGGAGGTGGACGAGGCCAGCATCGTCATCTGGACGACCACGCCCTGGACCCTGCCGGCCAACCGCGCCATCGCCTATGGCGAGGAGATCGAATACGCCACCTTCAAGGTGACCGCCGTCGCCGAGGGCAGCAAGGCCGTGGTCGGCGAGCGTCTGGTGCTCGCCACCGGCGTGGCCGAGGGCGTGCTGAAGGAGGCCGGCGTCACCGAATGGAAGCAGTTGCACCGCTTCCCCGGCTCGCGCCTTGCCGGCACCTGGTGCCGCCACCCGCTGAACGGCAAGGGCTACGACTTCAAGGTGCCGCTGCTGGCCGGCGACTTCGTGACGACCGACGCCGGTTCGGGCTTCGTCCACATCGCCCCCGGCCATGGCGAGGACGACTTCCGCCTGGGTCAGGCCAACGGCATCGAGGTGCCGCAGACGGTGGGCGAGGACGGGCGCTATTACGCCCATGTGCCGCTGTTCGCCGGTCTGGCGGTCTACACCGACCAGGGCAAGTCCGGCCCGGCCAACAAGGCGGTGCTGGAAGCGTTCGATGAAGCCGGGTCGCTGCTGGCCAGCAACCGCATCAAGCACAGCTATCCGCACAGCTGGCGGTCCAAGGCGCCGCTGATCTTCCGCACCACGCCGCAGTGGTTCATCTCGATGGAGACGAACGACCTGCGCAAGGTGGCGCTGCAGGCGATCTCCGACACCCGCTGGGTTCCGACCCAGGGCGAGAACCGCATCCGCTCGATGATCGAGAGCCGTCCGGACTGGTGCATCAGCCGCCAGCGCGCCTGGGGCGTGCCGATCGCGCTGTTCGTCCGCAAGGTGACCGGCGAGATCCTGCGCGACGAGGCGGTGTTCGCCCGCATCGCCGACATCTTCCAGCAGGAGGGTGCCGACGCCTGGTTCGCCCGCGATCCGCAGGACTTCCTCGGCAACGCCTATTCCGCCGAGGAGTTCGAGCAGGTCCGGGACATCGTCGATGTCTGGTTCGAGTCGGGCTCCTCGCACGCCTTCGTGCTGGAGCAGCGGCTGGAGGAACTGGCCTGGCCGGCCGACCTCTATCTGGAAGGCTCCGACCAGCATCGCGGCTGGTTCCATTCCTCGCTGCTGGAAAGCTGCGGCACGCGCGGCCGGGCGCCCTACAACGCCGTGCTGACCCACGGCTTCGTCCTGGACGAGCAGGGCCGCAAGATGTCCAAGTCGCTGGGCAACGTGGTGGCCCCGCAGGAGGTCTGCGACCAGTACGGCGCCGACATCCTGCGGCTGTGGATCATCAACTCCGACTATTCGGAAGACCTCCGCATCGGCAAGGAGATCATCAAGACCCAGGCCGACCTGTACCGCCGCCTGCGCAACACGCTGCGTTACCTGCTGGGCGCGCTCGCCGACTACACCCCGGCCGAGCGGATCGACGCCTCCCAGATGCCGGAGCTGGAGCGCTGGGTCCTGCACCGCCTGTCGGAGCTGGATGCGCTGGTCCGCGAGAAGGTCGAGGCCTACGACTTCCACGCCCTGTTCGTGGCCCTGCACAACTTCTGTGCGGTGGAGCTGTCGGCCTTCTATTTCGACGTCCGCAAGGACAGCCTCTATTGCGACCCGGTCGATTCGGTGCGCCGCCGGTCGGTGCGGGCGGTGATGGAGCATCTGTTCTCCACCCTGACCGCGTGGCTGGCCCCGATCCTCTGCTTCACCGCCGAGGAGGCTTGGCTGGCGCGTCCGGAAGGCCTCAAGGAGGGGGATGGCTGGACCGACGAAAGCGTGCATCTGCGCGGTTTCCCGGAGGTCCCGGCGGACTGGCGCAACGACGCTCTCGCCGCCAAGTGGGAGTCGGTGCGCAACGTCCGCCGCGTCGTCACCGGCGCGCTGGAGCTGGAACGCGCCAACAAGACCATCGGCTCGTCGCTGCAGGCCGACCCGACCGTCTATGTCGACTCGGCGACCAAGGCCCTGCTGGCCGACGTGGATTTCCAGGACGTCTGCATCACCTCCGCCATCGAGGTGACGGATGCCGCGGCGCCGGAGGGGGCCTTCACCCTGCCCGACGTCCCCGGCATCGCCGTCGCCCCGGCCCTGGCCGAAGGCGAGAAGTGCGAGCGCTGCTGGAAGGTCCTGGAGGAGGTCGGCACGGTCGCCGACCACCCGACGCTGTGCGTCCGCTGCTCCGACGCGGTGGCATGAGGCCAGTTACCACATCCGCGGCTCTATTCCCTCTCCCCCCCGCTTTCGCGCAAACTTCGTTTGCGCTGACGCGACAGGCGGACCTCCGGTCCGCCGAAAGCGGGGAGAGGGTTAGGGTGAGGGGGATCCGCCTGCCGGACGCTCCTCGCCGCGAATCCCCCTCACCCCGGCTCTCTCCCCAGAGGGGAGAGGAAGGATATGTGGCCCCATGAACGCCTTCGTCGCCAACCAATCCCGCTCCTATTGGCTGTTCGGGCTGATCGTCGCCGTGGTGGTGGTCGTGCTCGACCAGGGCAGCAAATGGTGGATCCTCGAACAGGTCATGCAGCCGGTGCCGCATGTCATCGAGGTGACGTCCTTCTTCAACCTCGTGCTGGTTTGGAACTACGGCGTCAGCTTCGGCACCTTCGCCGGCGGCGGGGCGCTGATGCCCTATATCCTCAGCGCCATTGCCGCGGTGATCGCCGTCTGCCTGATCTTCTGGCTGCGGCAGGCCGAACGGCGGCTGATCGCGCTGGCGCTGGGCTTCATCATCGGCGGGGCGGTGGGCAATGTCGTCGACCGGCTGCTGCACGGCGCGGTGGTCGACTTCCTCGATTTCCATCTCGCCGGCTGGCATTTCTGGGCCTTCAACGTGGCCGACAGCGGAATCAGCGTCGGCGTGGTGCTGCTGTTGATCGACGGACTGTTCGCGGGCCGCGAAAAGTCGTAAGAGTTCCGTCGCCGGTGGCGTTATAACCGCCGGCGAGCGCTGACCATGCGGTCCCGACCTTCGGGCCGGGTCGCTACGACGTGACAGACGACGGGATCTTCCGAACGTGACCAGCATCTCCTCCGCCCTCTCCTTCCCCCGGAATCGGCTTCCGCTCATCGGGCTGGCGCTTGCGGCGTTGGCGCTCGCCGGCTGCTCGGATGTGCGCCGGTCCATCGGTCTCGACCGCCAGAGCCCCGACGAATTCGCCGTCGTTTCCCGCGCTCCGCTGACCTTGCCGCCCAGCATGCAGGACCTGCCGAAGCCGCGCCCCGGCGCTGCCCGCCCGCAGGACAGCACGCCGACCCAGACGGCGGCCGGCGCCGTGTTCGGCGGCGGCGCGCGCCGCACCGGCAAGGCGGCCGGCGAATCGACTGGCGAACGCTCGCTGGTCGCCCAGGCCTCGGCCCGCGACGGCATCGACCCGAACATCCGTGCCAAGGTCGATCAGGAAACCACCCAGCTGATCATCGCCGACAAGAGCTGGATCGATTCGCTGCTGTTCTGGCAGAAGCAGGAACAGCCCTACTCGCTGGTCGACCCGGCCAAGGAGCAGCAGCGCCTGCGCGAGGCCCAGGCCCAGGGCAAGTCGCTGGACGGTGCCGCCACCCCGACGATCGAGCGCAAGCGCAAGGCGCCGCTGGAAGGCCTGTTCTAAGCGACGGCCCTTCGAACGGCCGTTTCAGCCTTGTCCAAGGCACGACATCACACCAGTTTCCGGGGGCGCCCTTCCCAATGAAGGGCGCCCTTTCGATTCGGACCTCCTGATCCGGGAGCCCTCATGCCTGCCGTCCTATCCGCCCGCCGCTTCGCCGTGGCCGGTCTCCTGGCCCTGACGATGACCGTCGCGGCCCCCCTGGCCCCAATGCCGCTTGGCCCCGCGCCTGCCCATGCGGCAGAAAAGGGGGTGTTCTTCCCCGAAAGCTTCACCTTGTCCAACGGCATGCAGGTGGTGGTGATCCCCAACCACCGCGTGCCGGTCGTGACCCACATGGTCTGGTACAAGATGGGCGCCGCCGACGAGGAGCGCGGCCAATCCGGCGTCGCGCATTTCCTGGAACATCTGATGTTCAAGGGAACGGACGTCATCCCGCCCGGCGAGTTCAGCCGCATCATCGCCAAGAACGGCGGGCGCGACAACGCCTTCACCAGCTACGACTACACCGCCTATTACCAGAACGTCGCCCGCGACCGGCTGGAGATGGTGATGCGGATGGAGGCCGACCGCATGGCCAACCTGAAGCTGACCGACGCGGTGGTCTATCCCGAACGCGACGTCATCATCGAAGAGCGGCGCCAGCGCATCGAGAACGAACCGGCCGACCGGATCGGCGAGCAGATCAACGCCACCATGTTCGTCCATCACCCCTACGGCACCCCGGTGATCGGTTGGCCGCAGGAGATGTCGACCCTGACGCGGGAAATGGCGGAGCATTTCTACAAGACGTGGTATGCGCCCAACAACGCCATCCTGGTGGTGTCCGGCGACGTCACGGCGGCGGAGTTGAAGCCGCTGGCGGAGCGCTATTACGGCGCCATCCCCGCCCGCCCGGTGCCGGAGCGCAAGCGCGTGTCCGAGCCGCCGCTCAACTCCTCCCGCCAAGTGGTGCTGCGTGACGAGGAGGTGCGGCAGCCGTCGGTCCGCCGCATCTGGACCGCGCCGTCCTATCGCCTCGACCCGGAGCATCAGGCCTATGCGCTGCAGGTGCTGGCCGAGATCATGAGCGGCGGCACCACCTCCCGCCTCTACCGCAGCCTTGTGGTCGATCAGAAGCTCGCCACCTCGGCCTGGCTCGGCTACGGCCCGACCGCCTGGGACATGGCGACGCTCAGCGTCGGCGCCAGTCCGGCCGCCGGGGTGCCGATGGATAAGCTCGAATCGGCGCTGTGGGCCGAAATCGACAAGCTGCTGAAGTCCGGCGTGACGGAGGAGGAAGTCGCCACCGCCCGCAAGCGCATGCTGGCCGCAGCGGCCTATGCCCGCGACAGCCTGACCGGGCCGGCCCAGACGCTGGGCGCGGCGCTCGCCACCGGCCAGAGCATCGACGATGTGGAAAGCTGGCCGGTGCGCATCGACGCCGTCACCGCCGATCAGGTCAACGCCGCCGCCCGCGCCGTGCTGAGCCAGACCAACCACGTCACCGGCCTGCTGCTGCCCCCGACCGGAAAGGACAGTTGAGGATGAGCGTGCGTCACATTTCCATGCGGTCGGGCATCGCCGCGTTCTTCCTCGCCGTTGTTGCCGTCACCCTTCCCGCCCACGCCATGGACATCAAGCGCGTGGTCAGCCCCGGCGGGATCGAGGCGTGGCTGGTCGAGGACCACAAGGTGCCGGTTCTGGCACTGGAATGGGCCTTCGAAGGCGCCGGCGGCACCGATCCAAAGGGCAAGGAGGGGCTGGCGAACCTGACCTCCACCATGCTGGACGAGGGTGCCGGGCCGTACGATTCGCAGGCGTTCCAGGCGCGGCTGCAGGACAAAGCCATCGCGCTTGGCTTCGATGCCGGCCGCGACGGCTTCAGCGGGTCGATGCGCACCCTGACCGAGCACCGCGACGAGGCGCTGGAACTGACCCGCCTGTCCCTGACCGACCCGCATTTCGCGCCCGAGTCCCTGGACCGCATGCGCGCCTCGATCACCGCCAGCCTGAGGCGCGATCTCGCCGACCCCAACTATGTCGCGCGGCGTCAGTTCTACGCCACCGCCTTCCCCAACCATCCCTATGGCGACGAGGTCCGCGGCACGCTGGACAGCCTGCCGACCATCACGCCCGACGACCTGCGCCGCTTCGTGAAGGGCCAGTTCGGCCGCGACCGGCTGGTGGTGGCCGCCACCGGAGACATCTCGCCGGAGGAACTGGGCAAGGCGCTCGACAAGGTGTTCGGCGGCCTGCCGGCGAAGGCCGACGTGCCGCCCATTCCCGACGTGACGATGTCCGGTCTGGGCCAGACCATCCTGCTGCCGCGACCGACGGCCCAGACGGTGATGCTGATGGGTCAGCCGGGGGTGAAGCGCGACGATCCCGACTGGTATGCCGCCACGGTGATGAATTACGTGCTGGGCGGCGGCGGCTTCGGGTCCCGCCTGATGGAAGAGGTGCGGGAGAAGCGCGGCCTCAGCTATGGCGTGTACAGCTATCTGATCCCGATGGACCATGCGGCGCTGGTGATGGCCAGCGGGTCGACCGTGAACGCCAAGGCGGGACAGGCGCTCGACATCATGCGGCAGGAATGGGCGCGCATGGCAAAGGACGGCCTGACCGACCAGGAGATGGCCGACGCCAAGACCTACCTGACCGGCTCCTTCCCGCTGCAACTCGGCTCGACCCAGGCGATCGCCCGCATCCTGCTGCAGGTGAAGCGCGACAATCTGGGCATCGATTACCTGAACCAGCGCGACCGCTACATCAACGCGGTGACCCAGGCCGACATCAAGCGCGTCGCCCAGCGCCTGCTCGACCCGGCCAAGCTGCTGACCGTGCTGGTCGGCAAGCCGGAGGGCGTCTCTCCGACGCGGACGATCGACGGCGGGAGTTGAGTGTCGGCTTCGAATGCCCCCACCCTAACCCTCCCCCGCTGGGCGGGGGAGGGGATTCAGCGCTTGTTCGCGAAGGCGGCGGCAGTCCCTCCCCCGCCCAGCGGGGGAGGTTAGGTGGGGGTCTAACTCCTCGAGATTCTACGCCAAATCCGGCTGACTCCCCGGAAAGCGCGGATCGCTCGGATCGACCGGGCTCCCCGGCACCTTGCCCGGAATGATGCCGACCTGATCCGGCCGCGCAGCATCGTCACGGTCGCGGTCGTCCTCGCGCTCTTCCAGAGGCGGCGTGGCGGGCTTGTCTGACATGGCTTCCTCCTGTCGCAAATCCTGAAAACCACAACACTCCGCCCGCCATCCGGTTGCACGGCTCGGCCGCCCCGCATAGGCCGTTAAGCCGCGCCAACCGCCGCGTTTTGGCCCGTGGCCGTCACCGACGGTCGGTGTTAGGCTCCCTGCGCCCCGCAGATGGGCCGCGTCAAAGGACCGCTGACGTCAAGGAGTCCAAAGCATCATGACCGCGCTGACCCGTTCCCCCGCCTGGGCCGCTCTCGCCCGACACCGCCAGGACATGGCCGGCACGCACATGCGTGAGCTGTTCGCCGCCGATCCCGGCCGGTTCAAAGCCTTCTCGATGGAGGCCGCGGGTCTGTTCCTCGATTATTCGAAGAACCGCATCACCCAGGACACGGTCGGCCTGCTGCTCGACCTCGCCCGCCAGCAGGATGTGGAGGGCGCCCGCGCCCGCATGTTCGGCGGCGAGCCGATCAACCTGACGGAAAAGCGCGCGGTCCTGCACACCGCCCTGCGCAACCGCTCCGACCGCGCTGTCACCGTCGACGGCCGCGACGTGATGCCGGCCGTGCGCGCCGTGCTGGAGCGGATGGACGCTTTCGCCAACTCGGTGCGCGACGGCGAGTGGCGCGGCTATACCGGCCAGCCGATCACCGACGTGGTGAACATCGGCATCGGCGGTTCCGACCTCGGCCCCGTCATGGCGACGGAGGCGCTGAAGCCCTTCGCCCATGCCCATGTCGCCCTGCATTTCGTCTCCAACGTCGATGGCACCCATCTGGCTGAGCAGTTGAAGTGGTTGGATCCGGAGACGACGCTGTTCGTTATCGCGTCCAAGACCTTCACGACGCAGGAGACGCTGACCAACGCCCACTCCGCCCGCCGCTGGTTCCTGGAGACCGCGCAGGACGAGGCGCATGTCGCCAAGCATTTCGTCGCCGTTTCCACCAACGAGGCGGAGGTGCGCAAGTTCGGCATCGACCCGGCCAACATGTTCGGCTTCTGGGATTGGGTCGGCGGCCGTTATTCGCTGTGGTCGGCCATCGGCCTGCCGATCATGATCGCCATCGGGCCGGAACGCTTCGCCGAGTTGCTGGCCGGCGCCCATGCTATGGACGAGCATTTCCGCACCGCGCCGCTGGAGCGCAACATGCCGGTGCTGATGGGGCTGCTCGGCGTCTGGTACCGCAATTTCTGGGATGCCTCGTCCTACGCGGTTCTGCCCTACGACCAGTATCTGCACCGCTTCCCCGCTTATCTCCAGCAGCTGGACATGGAGAGCAACGGCAAGTCGGTGACCCGCGGCGGCGAGCCGGTGGACTACCAGACCGGCCCGGTTCTGTTCGGCGAGCCCGGCACCAACGGTCAGCACGCCTTCTACCAGCTGATCCACCAGGGCACCTCGCTGATCCCCTGCGACTTCATCGCGGCGGCGACCACCCACAACCCGATCGGGGCGGAGGCCGGCGCCCATCACCGCATCCTGCTGTCCAACGTCTTCGCCCAGGCCGAGGCGCTGATGCGCGGCAAAACCGCCGACGAGGTGCGGGCGGAGATGATCAAGGCCGGCAAGCCGGCGGCGGAGGTGGAGGCGCTGGTCCCCCACCGCGTCTTCCCCGGCAACCGCCCGTCCAACACCATCCTGATCCAGAGCCTGACCCCGGCGACGCTGGGCGCCTTGATCGCGCTGTACGAGCACAAGGTCTTCGTCCAGGGCATCGTCTGGGACATCAACAGCTTCGACCAGTGGGGCGTCGAGCTGGGCAAGCAGCTGGCCAACACCATCCTGCCGGAGATGGAAACCGGGCCGGCCGAGGGGGCGCATGACAGCTCCACCGCCGGGCTGATGGCATGGTGGCGGGCGCACCGGTAAAGAACGGCCCGGCTTACGCCAAATAATTGTATGTGCGCGAACGCAATCGGGCGGGACAACCTCCCCCCGATGGCGTTCGGAACATTGCGGTTGCGTTCCGGTTGAAGAGGGAAACGGTCCTTGCACCAACCCTCACAACCGGAGTGACCCAATGTCCACACGCTTGCGCCTCGCCATCCTGATCTACGGAATGATCCAGGGTGTGGTCTTCGGCATCGGCACCGTCCTGGTCCTGGCGGTCCCCAGCTTTTCCGAGCAGGCGATGA
This sequence comes from Azospirillum sp. TSH20, assembly GCF_003115935.1. Taxonomy (NCBI): domain Bacteria; kingdom Pseudomonadati; phylum Pseudomonadota; class Alphaproteobacteria; order Rhodospirillales; family Azospirillaceae; genus Azospirillum; species Azospirillum sp. TSH20. The sequence continues at coordinate 1,207 of NZ_LGQU01000012.1, read as the reverse complement.
CGCTGATGCCGACCGTGGTGATTCTCAGCATCGTTCTGGCCGCCCCCATCGCCTGGTTCATGGCGCCGCGGCTGCGGCTGCGCTTCTGGCAGCGGCGGGAGGAACGGCAGCAGGCGCCACGCCGGGTCACGCTGTCCTGACCGCTCAGCCTGCCGCGTCTTCCGCGACCATGGCGAACAGCCAGTCGCGGAAGGCGCGCATGGTCGGCGTCTCCGGCCGCGACTTCAGTGAGGTCAGCCAATAGGCGCCCTTGCAGACGGTGACGGCGAAGGGCTGCTCGATCAGGCCTAGCGCCAGCGGCCGGCGGAACATCGACACCGGGGCCAGCGCCACCCCCGCCCCCTGGATCGCCACCTCCACCATCAGCGAGGAGGAGTCGAAGACCGGCCCCTTGATCGAAGGCATTGCCGAAGGCTCCACCCCTGCGGCGGCGAACCAGCCCGGCCATTCGTCCGACCGATAGGAGCGCAGCAGGGTCTCGCGCCCGACATCGGCCGGCTCGCGCAGCCGCCGGCCGATCTCCGGCGCACACAGGACCGACAGCGGCGCGTCGAACAGGCGGATTGCGTCGGTGCCGTGCCACGCGCCGTCTCCGAAGCGGATGGCATAGTCCAGCCCCTCCGCCGCGATGTCGACGCGGTTGTTGTTGGTGGACAGGCGCAGGTCGACGAAGGGATGAGCCTCGCGGAAGCGGGCCAGCCGCGGCAGCAGCCAGCCGACGGCGAAGGTGCCGACCGCGCCGACCGTCAGCACTTCGCGAAACCGCCCGCCCTCGAACTGGTCGAGCAGGCCGCCGATGCGGTCGAACGCCTCCTCCAGCGTCGGCAGTAGCGCCCGTCCCTCGTCGGTCAGGGCAAGGCCGCGCGGCAGGCGGTGGAACAGGCTGGCACCCAGTCGCTCCTCCAGCAGCTTGACCTGATGGCTGACGGCGGCCTGGGTCACGCACAGCTCGATGGCCGCGCGGGTGAAGCTGAGATGCCGCGCCGACGCCTCGAAGGCGCGCAGGGCGTTCAAGGGCAGATAGGGCCGGACCACGGGTTCCCCGGACGGATGCTGGGTGTCTGGGGGCGTGCTAGCACTGAATGGGGGGTGGGCTCCAGGGGGATGTGGGGGCGGATGAGTTAGACCCCCACCTAACCTCCCCCGCTCTCAGCGGACCTACGGTCCGCCTGCCGCGTCAGCACAAAGCAAAGCTTTGTGCGAGAGC
>NZ_LGQU01000116.1:0-22866 GCF_003115935.1 Azospirillum sp. TSH20 | reverse complement strand
GGGCCCCCCCCCCCCGCCGATTCCGGTGCCGCTAGAACACCAGCCGGGTGCCGACCTTGACCACCGTGCCCATGGACCCGGCACCGCTGTCGATGTTGGTGTCGGCCATCACCTGCCAGCGCGGCGTGATGTGGTAGGCCAGATCGGCAAGGTAATGGTCGCTGGCCGCGCCATTCTCCGGCAGCGTCCGCCTCGCCCGCAAGGACAGGGTCATGTCGCCGCGGCCATAGGCCAGCGCCGCGTTCAGGCTGCGGACCAACAGGCCGTCGGCCTCCTGCTGCTGGCGCAGGTCGCCGTCCAGCGTCACGCTTTGCCACGCGAACTGGGTGCCGACGATCCAGGACTGGCGCGGCAGGCGGCGGCTGTCGCCGCGCACCCGCGCCCGGCTTGTCCCGGCGGAAAAGCGGGTGCTGATGCCGCCCATCAGGATGGTCTTGCGCACCGCCGCCTCAACCAGATGCATGGCCTCGCGCGGGTCGGGCATGTCGCCGGCGCCGCGCGGCATCGGGGTATAGCTGGCGCCCAGTTCGAAACCGCGCAGCGGCGGGGTGTAATAGCTCAGCTTCGCCGTCCGGCTGCCGGCCCCGGTGGAAGCCGGCAAGGCCGCCGCCCCCACCAGCCGGTTGCGGGCACTATCGGCCTGCCCGATCTCCAGCTCTCCCCATGAAACATCGACGGCCAAGAAATGCCGCTGATCTGAAAAACTACCCTTTTGGTATAGGATATCCGCAGACGCACCGCTTGCCGATAAAATCGTCATTGCCGCCAGAATAGGCATGGAAATGCTTCGTTTCATTTGGCAAGCCCTGTGCTGTTCGGCCGATGGTCGACTATTCGTTTGGTCGATACGGCCCTGTGTATCCTTTCCGGTTTGAGAGATGTTCGTCTAAAATTCTGACAAAACTGTGACCCAATCTTGGCATGCTGCGATGCAAAAGTGGGTGGTGGTTCGTGTAATGCGGGAGGATGTGGGAGACTGCAGGCTTACGGATACCCCCACCTAGCCTCCCCCGCTGGATGGGGTAGGGACTGCCGCTGCTCTCCCGTACAAGCGCTTGTTCCCTCCCCCGCCCAACTCTCGCACATAGCTTCGCTTTGTGCTGACGCGGCAGGCGGACCTTAGGTCCGCTGAGAGCGGGGGAGGCTAGGTGGGGGTTTAACTCAGCAAGTGGCAGCCCTTACGCCACCGCCCGCACCACAACGCCCGCCGCCTCCAACGCGCGGCGGACGGTTGCCGCCATGGCGACCGCGGTCGGCGTGTCGCCATGGACGCAGATGGTGTCCGCCACGATCGGCAGGCGGGTGCCGTGCCGGCTTTCCACCGCCCCGTCCAGCACCATCCGCACCACCCGTGCCGCCGCCAGATCCGGGTCATGGATCACCGATCCGGCCACAGTCCGTGGCGTCAGCGTGCCGTCATCCTCATAGGTGCGGTCGGCAAAGGCCTCGCGCGCGACGCGCAGACCCAGATCCTGCCCGGCACGCTCCATGGCGCTCAGCGGCGGGACGACGAACAGCAGGGCGGGGTCCACCGCCTTGATGGCGCGGGCGATGGCGCCGGCCAGATCCGGCTCCACCGCCGCCATGTTGTAGAGCGCGCCGTGCGGCTTCACATGGGTCACCCGCTGGCCCGACAGCGCGGCACAGGCCTGGAGCGCGCCGACCTGATAGGCGACCAGCCGTTCGACCTCCGTGGTGGTGATGCCGCGGATCACCCGGCGGCCGAAGCCGGGGCGGTCCTCGAAACCGGGATGGGCGCCGATGCGCACCCCCTTCTCCCCGGCCAGCCGGGCGGTGTCGGCCATGATGGTGGGATCGCCGGCATGAAAGCCGCAGGCGATGTTGGCGGAGGTGACGATGTCCAGCATCGCCCGGTCGTCGCCCATGGTCCAGGCGCCGTACCCTTCCCCCATGTCGCAATTCAGATCGATGCTCGGCATGGCAAGTCTCGCAATTCATTTAGGGAAGACGACAGGGCGTTTTCACGCCGCCTCCGACTGTCGCAGGGAATGGATGAAGCCGGCAACCTCGCTGCGCATCGCCCCCATCTGCTCCGCCAGCATGCCGGCGGCACCGTCCAGCTGGTTGGACGCGGCGCCGGTCTGCCCCGCCACGTCGGAGGTGACGTTGACGTCGCCCAGGAGGGCGCGAACCCCTTGCGCCGCCTCAGCAACGCCGCGGCCGATTTCCGCCGTCGCCGCGTTCTGCTCCTCCACCGCCGCGGCGATGGAGGCGCTGATCTGGCTGAGGCTCTCCACCACGCGGGCGATCTCGACGATCTCGTCGGCGGCAGAGCCGGTGGAGCCCTGGATGGCGCGGATTTGCGTCTCGATGTCCTCGGTCGCCTTGGCGGTCTGGGGCGCCAGCGCCTTCACCTCGCCGGCGACGACGGCGAAGCCCTTGCCGGCCTCCCCGGCACGGGCGGCCTCAATGGTGGCGTTCAGCGCCAGCAGGTTGGTCTGCTTGGCGATGGCGTGGATCAGCGTCACCACCGCCGACACCCGGTCGGAGGCCTGGACCAGCCCCGCCACCTGCTCCGTCGCCTTTGAGGCCCGGCGCGACGCCTCGTCGGCGATGGATTGCGAATGCTGCGCCTGGACCGAGATCTCGCGGATCGATGCCACCAGCTCGTCCACTGCGGCGGCCATGCCGTCGACCGAGGCGTTCACCGCCGCGGCGTTGCCCGCGGCCTGCCGGCTGACCTGGCCGTTCTGCTCCGCCACATCGGCAAGGCTGCGGGTGGCGGTGCCCATGCCGTCGGTGGTGCGCAGCACCTCGCCCAGCACGCTGCCGACGCGACGTTCGAAATCATCGGCGACCGCAGCGATGGCGGCATGCCGCTCCGCCTCGGCCTGCCGGCGCAGTGCGACCTGTTCGGCCTCCAGCCGCTGCTTGGCGGCGCCCTGCTCCTTGAAGACCTGGACGGCGGCGGCCATGCGGCCGATCTCGTCGCGGCGGTCGAGCGACGGCACGTCGACCGCCCCATCGCCGTCGGCCAGCCGCGTCATCACCCCGGTCAGGCGGACGATGGGACGGGTGGCGCCGCGCACCATCAGGAACAGCACACCGCACAGCGCCACCAGCGCCGCCAGCCCACCGCCGGCCAGCAGCCATGCCCGCTCCCGCGCCTGGACCTCCGCCCGGCGGGGCGACAGGTGGATTTCCACCGTGCCAAGCGTATCGACGCGGGCGCCGCTCTTGCGCTGGATGTCGGCGCGGCGGACCAGCACCGACGGATCGCCGTCCGACACGTCGCCGCTTTTGGCGAAGAGCTGCCCCTTCGGGTCGAGCACCCGGCTGCCGAGATAATCGGGATCGTTGGCCAGCGCCGCCAGCTGCGCCGCGGCGGAGTCGGCATCGACGTTCCACAGCGGCTCCGCCAGCCCGCCAGCGATGACGCGGACGGTGACGGCGGCCCGGTCCTCCAACGCGGTGCGGGCATCCTCGCGGTTGACGGTGACGACGGCGGCTATGCCGGTCGCGCTGATGACCGTGACCATCAGGGCGATGGGAACGACGACACGCATTGCAAGGGTACGGCCCACACGCTGCAGCATCGGGAGACCTCCATTGTGGGTGACGGAAAGGGGCGGGATCAGTCCCAGCCGGTGACGGCGCCGCCGATCAGGTTGAAGCCGAGCAGCCGGCCGCTGTCGTACAGCGCGAAGCCGCCGGCCGATTGCAGCAGCGCCGGCAGGCCGTCCACCATCTCGCGATGGCGGGCCTGGATGCGCCCGGCCTCCGCCGCATCGACCGGGGTGAAGCGCAGCCGCTCGCCGGGCCGCATCTGCGCCAGCGCCGCGACATCCGGCCCGACGACGCAGGCGATCTTGGGATAGCCGCCGGTGGTCTGGCGGTCGGCCAGCAGCACGATGGGCCGCCCGGTCCCCGGCACCTGCACGGCGCCCAGCGGGATGCCGTCGGAGGTGATGTTGAAGCCGCGGGCATGCTCGATCGCCGGGCCGTCCAGCCGGCAGCCCATGCGGTCGGCCTCGTGGCTGACGGTGTAGTCCTCCTCCAGGAAGGCTTCGATCCCGTCCGGGGTGAAGTAATCCTGCTGCGGCCCCAGCATGACGCGCAGCCGCCCGCCGCGAGCCGGCAGCAGAGAGGGGTCAAAGCAGCGCTCTCCCCTGTCCGCCGCCTGATCCAACGCCAACGGCAGCCGGTCGCCGGCCTTCAGCGCACTGCCGTCCAGCCCGCCCATACGGCTGCGTATGTGGGTGGCGACGCTGCCCAGGACCGGCTGAAGCGCGAAACCGCTCTCCACCGCCCAATAGCCGCGCATGCCGCTGCGCAAGGCGCCGATGCGCAGGGTCTGACCGTCGGTCAGGCGCAGGCTGGTCCAGGCCGAGGCCGGCTCGCCATCCACCGTCAGGTCGGCATCGGCGGCGACGGCGATGCGCACCGGTCCGCCTTCCACCACGATGCTGTCGCCAGCCAGGGTGAACTCCACCGCCCCCTCCCCCGGCCGGTTGCCGACCAGGGCGTTGGCGACGGCATGCAGCAGCGGATCGGCCGCGCCGGCGACCGAGACCCCATAGCGCTGATACCCGACCCGCCCGCGGTCCTGCAGGGTAGAGCTGGGACCGGCGGTCAGGACACGCAGATGGCTGGTCATGCGGCGGCTCCCTGCAGCAGGACGGCGGGGGAGGTCACCGTCTCGCAGTCGGGCAGGTAACCGCTCAGCCCCTCCAGCCGGTCGAACTCGGCGGCGCTGATCGCGGTGAAGCGGATGCGGTCGCCCGGCGCCAGCAGGAAGGGCGGCTCCCGTTTGAGATCGAAGGTCTTTGCCGGGGTGCGGCCCAGCAGATGCCAGCCGCTGGGCATGGCGATGGGGGAGATCGCCGCCTGCGCCCCGCCCTGCATGACGCTGCCCGCCGGGGTGACCATGCGCGGGTTCTCGCGCCGGGGCTGGTGCAGCACCTCCGGCAGCCCGCCGAGATAGGCGAAGCCGGGGGAGAAGCCCAGCATATAGACGCGGTAGTCGGCGCTGCAGTGCAGCCGCACCACCTCCTCCGCGCTCAGCCCCGACCGGCGCGCCACGTCGTCCAGATCCTCGCCGTGGGCGCCGCCGAAGCAGACCGGCACGATCCACCGCAGTTGCGGTTCCGCCGCCGCCTGGGTCAGTTCCGCCGCAAGGTCCAGCAGGGCTTGCCCCAAAGGCGCCGCCGCCATGACTGCCGGGTCGAACTGCACCAGGATCGAGCGGTATGTCGGCACCGTCTCCACGATGCCGGGAAGGCCGGCGTCGGCGATGCGGCGGTCCAGACGGTGGACGGCGGCGTTCAGGTCCTGGGCGATGCCGTCGCCCAACTCGACGATCAGGGCGCTGTCCCCGGCCGGCCGCAGAACGGGCGCCGGAAACGAAGTGGTCACGCTCATGGCGGCTTCTCGAAATCTGGTCGAAGGGGGATAAGCGCCCGCCACTCAGCGGGCGTATTTGTCCAGGATCTGCTGATAGGCGCCGCTGGCCTTCATCGCCGCGACGCCCTTGTCGAACTCGTCGCGCAGCGTCGTGGTGTCGCGCGCCTTGGTGAAGGCGATGTAGCTGGGGATGTCCTGCACCGCCGGGGTCAGTTCCTTCACCTTGTCCAGCGCGCCGGCCTGCTTCAGGAAATACTGCGCGACATAGCGGTTGCTGGGCATCACGTCGAAGCGGCCGGAGACCAGCTTCTTCACGTTGCTGTCGCTGTCGTTCGACTTCTCCACCGCCGGCAGCACGCCGGTCTTGATCGCGTCGTCGACGATGGAGCCATAGCTGATCTGGTTGACCACGCCGAACTTGCGGTCGGCCAGCTTGGTCAGGTCGCCGTCGAAGCTGACCGGGCTGTCCTTCGCCACGAACAGCGACACCACCTGCGGCACCAGCACCTGGGTGGAGTAGTTCAGGAACTGTTCGCGCTCCGGCGTCTTGTAGGCGGTGAAGATGGCGTCCGCCCCGCCCTCGCGCACGGTGTCGAGCGCACGCGCCCACGGCATGATCTCCACCGTCACGCTATGGCCCGAGGATTTCATCGCCTCCGTCACGATGTCATAGGCGATGCCGGCCGGCTTGCCGCCGTCGTCATAGATCAGCGGCGGAAAGCTGAGCGCCACCATGCGCAGCTGGTCGGCCGATGCCGGTGCCGCGACGGCCAGCAGGCCGGCGGCGAGAATGGACGAGGACAGCAGGCGGGCGGAGAACGGATGCGGCATCGGGCAAGCCTCCACTGTTGCCGCCCGAGGCGGAGTGCCCGCGCGGCGGTCGGTGTTGCTGGGATTTGAAAGGGAGACGGAGCGGTCAGAGCACCGACAGGTGCGTGTTCAGCAGGTCGGTGATCAGCATGGCGCCGGGGCTGTGGGTGATGGCGATCGGCGGCCGGGCATTGCGGATCGCGACCTGTGGCGTCACCCCGCAGGCCCAGAAGACCGGAACCTCGCCGGGCTCGATGGGAACCGCCTCGCCATGTTCGGGATCGGCGATGTCGCGGATGCCGATGGCGGCCGGGTCGCCGAAATGCACCGGCGCACCATGCACCGACGGGAAGCGCGAGGTGATCTGGATGGCGCGGATGGCGTCCTTCGGCACCATCGGCCGCATCGACACCACCATGGTGCCGCGGAAGCGGCCGGCGGGCGTGCAGGCGATGTTGGTCTCGTACATCGGCACATTGCGGTTCATCGCGATGTGCCGCACCGGCAGCCCGTCGGCCAGCAGTGCTTCCTCGAACGAGAAGGAGCAGCCGATCAGGAAGGCGACGAAATCATCCTGCCACAGGTCGGTGATGTCGGTCGGCCCGTCCATCAGCACGCCGTCGCGATAGACGCGGTAGCGCGGCACGTCGGTGCGGATGTCGATGTCGTGGCCGAGAGTCGGGAGGCGCGGGTCGCCGACCTCCGACACCGCCAGCAGCGGGCAGGGACGCGGGTTCGCCTGGCAGAAGCGCAGGAAATCGCCGGCCCAGTCAGCCGGCAGGATGGCGAGGTTGGCCTGGACATGGCCGGGAGCGAGCCCGGCGGTCTGGCCGCTGTTGGCGCCGCTGCGGATGCGCAGGCGCTCGGCGGCGGCGGTGAGGAAGGGTGTGGTCGTCATGGGAATGGTCCGGGGAGTTGGTGTATGTGGAGGTTTTGGCTTCGCTTGCCCCCACCCCGACCCTCCCCCGCTGGGCGGGGGAGGGGGACAGGAGCTTTGTCGGCGCTCTAGCGGCAGTCCCCTCCCCCGCCCAGCTCTCGCACAAAGCTTTGCTTTGTGCTGACGCGGCAGGCGGACCATAGGTCCGCTGAGAGCGGGGGAGGGTTAGGGTGGGGGTCTAGCTCGGTGGTGGTCTAACTCCGCCCCCGTCACATGCCCAGATACGCCTGCCGCACCTCGTCGTTGCCCAGCAGATCCTGGCCGCTGCCTTCCATCACGACGCGGCCGGTCTGGATGACATAGCCGCGGTCGGCGATCTCCAGCGCGCGGTGGACGTTCTGTTCGACCAGAAGCACCGTGATGCCGCGCCGGCGGATCAACTGGATGGTCTCGAAGATGCGGGTCACCAGCTTGGGCGCGACGCCCCAGGACGGCTCGTCCAGCATCAGCAGGTCGGGCTGGCTCATCAGACCGCGGCACATCGCCAGCATCTGCTGTTCGCCGCCCGACAGGGTGCCGGCCTGCTGCTTCCGCCGCTCGCCCAGCACCGTGAAGGTGTCGTAGGCGAATTGGAGCGTTTGCTCGCGCTTGGCCGCATCGCTGGTGGTGAAGCCGCCCAGCATCAGGTTCTGTTCCACCGTCAGGCGGGGGAACAGCCGGCGGCCTTCCGGAACCAGGACCAGCCCGCGCTTGACCCGCTCATGGGCCGGCACGGCGGAGATGTCCTGGCCCTTCAGCAGGACCGACCCGCCATCGAGAGCGTTCAGCCCGGCGACGGCGCGCAGCGTGGTGGACTTGCCGTTGCCGTTGCCGCCGACCAGCGCGACGATCTCGCCCCGGTTCAGGGTCAGGCTGATGTCGCGGATGGCCGGAACCCGGCGGTAGCTGGACTGGATGTTGCGTACCTGCAGCATCGCCTCGCCCACCGGCGCGACGGCAACCGGGCGGACGGGTTCGGACAGCGTCGGTTGGAGCATCGTCTCACTCCCCCAGATAGGCGGCGATCACCGCCGGGTTCTCGGCGATCTCGGCCGGGGTGCCGTCGGCGATCTTGGCACCATAATCCAGCACAAGCATCCGGTGGGCGATGGGCATGATGCCCTCCATCACATGTTCGACGATGATGCTGGCGATGCCGCGCTGGTGGATGCGGTGGACCAGTTGCGACGCCTCGCGCACCTCGGTCGGGTTCAGGCCGGCCATCACCTCGTCCAGCAGGATCAGCTTCGGTTCGGTGGCGAGCGCGCGGGCGACCTCCAACCGCTTCTGCTCCGACACCGTCAGGTCGGACGCCGGGGTGTCGGCCCGGTGCGACAGGCCGACGAAGGCCAGTTCTTCCTCCGCCCGGTCGCGGGCTTCGGCCACCCGCTTGTTGCGCAGCATGGCGCCGATCATGACGTTCTCCAGCGCGGTCATCGACTGGAAGACGCGGACGATCTGGAAGGTGCGGGCGATGCCCAGCGCCGCCGCGGCCTCCGGCGTCGAGCCGGTGATGTCGTGCCCTTCGAAGGCGATGCGCCCGGTGGTCGGGGTGTGGAAGCCGGCGAGGCAGTTGAACAGCGTGGTCTTGCCGGCGCCGTTCGGGCCGATCAGCCCGATGATCTCGCCATGATGGACGATGAAGCTGATGTCGCGGTTGGCGATCAGTCCGTCGAAGGCCTTGCCCAGGCCGTCCACGGCAAGCAGAGGAGCGGTGTTCACGGGCGGACCTCCATCTTCTCGGCCTTCACGCCCTCGGACTTGGCGGCGGGCTTGGAGCCCGGCAGGTGGCGACGCAGATCGCCCAGCAGGCCCAGCACGCCGGACGGGCTGAACACGGCGACCAGGATGATCATGGCGGCGTAGATGATCATGTCGGTGCCGGACCCGGTGCTGCCGAACAGGGTGCGGCTGTATTCCTCGATGGTGATGAGGATGACGGCGCCCAGCACCGGACCCATCAGCCGGCCCACCCCGCCCAGGATGGCGATCAGCGCGATCTTGATCGAGATCGTCGTCGCCAGGACCGAGCCCGGATCGATGAACATCTCCTTCTGGGCGTAGAAGCTACCGCCCATCGCGGTCAGGAACGCCGACACCGACAGCGCGATCAGCTTGTAGCGGGTCAGGCTGACGCCCAGCGCGCGGGCCGCCTCCGGCTCGTCCTTGATGGCGCGGAAATAATAGCCGATGTGGCTGCGCTCGATCGCCCAGGAGACCAGCACCGTCAGTACCAGCAGGCCGAGGATGACGTAGTAGTAGGGCAGCTTGGACAGGAAGATCAGCCAGTTCCAGCCGCTGCGGTCCATCGGCAGGTAGAGGCCGACGGCACCCTCCAGAAAGTCGCTGTTGGTGACAAGGATCTGCATGATCTCCGCCACCGCGATGGTCGCCATGGCGAAATAATGCCCCTTCAGCCGGAAGCAGGGCCAGCCCATGGCGAGCGCGAACAGCGCCGCCACCAGCCCGCCGGCCACCGCTCCGATCCAGGGGCTGATCCCCAGCGTCAGCAGCAGCATGGTCGAGGTGTAGGCGCCGATGCCGTAGAACACCGCATGGCCCAGCGAGACCTGACCGGCATAGCCGCCGACGATGTTCCAGGCGACGCCCATCTGGGCACCCATCAGGATCAGGATCAGGAAATTCTGCTGCGACGGTTCGGTGATCGCCAGCGGCAGCACGGCGGCAAGCGCCAGCAGGGCGCCGGTGCCCATTGCTTTGGGCGAGATGGGCGCCTTGCGTGAGAGAGTGGTTCCGGTCGTCATCAGGCTTTCCCCAGCAGGCCGCGCGGACGCACCAGCAGCACGATCAGCAGCAGCGACAGCACGATGGCGGTCTTGTATTCGGGGCCGATCAGGAAGCCGCCCAGCACCTCGATCAGTCCGACGATGATGCCGGCCAGAAAGGCGCCGGTGACGCTGCCGAAGCCGCCCAGCACGACCACCACGAAGGCGATCAGGATGAAGTTCGACCCCACCTCCGGGAAGATCGGGAAGAAGGTGGCGATCAGCCCGCCGGCCAGACCGGCGCAGGCGGCGCCGATGCCCCAGGCGAGGGCGAACATCTTCTGCCCGTCGATGCCCATCAGGGTCGCCGCCTCACGATCGATGGCGGTCGCCTCCAGCGCGGTGCCGAGCCGGGTGCGGTGCAGGAACATCCACAGGGCGCCGGTGACGCCGACCGCTCCCAGCGCCGCGACGAACTGCGGCAGGCCGAACTGGACGGGGCCGAGGGCGATGTTGCCGCTGACCAGGCTGTGCGGGATCAGCCGGTGGTCCGGCTTCCAGAAGAACTGCGCCAGACCGCGCAGCAGGATCATCAGGCCGAAGGTCGCGAAGATCTGCGACAGCATCGGCGCCTTCAGGATGCGGCGGATCACCGTCTGGTAGACGATGACGCCCACCGCGAACAGCAGCAGCGCGGTCAGGGGAAGCGCCACGATGGGGTCGATGGCGAAGAGGGCGAAGGCCCAGAAACTGGCGTACATGCCCAGCATCAGGAATTCGCCATGGGCAAAATTGACGATGTCCATCACGCCGAAAATCAACGTCAGGCCCACCGCAACCAGGGCATAGATCAGCCCGATCAGCAGGCCCGAGACGAGCACTTGGATGAGAATGTCTGCGGTCATTGCCGCGCCCCTTTTGCGGTCAGGGTGGGCCGGAGGAGCGATGACGGGCGGGATACCCCCCTCTCCCCCCCCGGGAGAGGGCCGGGGTAAGGGGGACGCACGGCGTGGCTATCCCAGAGGTCCCGCCACGCATCCCCCTCACCCTAACCCTCTCCCCCGGGGAGAGAGGGGATCAGAGGCGTCCCAATCAAAGCTCCCAATGAAGAAAAGGACCGCCTCAGCGGCCGTCCCAGGCCGGCATCGGGTAGACGACCGGCTTGGTCGCCACGTCGAACGGCCACACCGTCACATACTGGCCGCCCTGCACCTGGACGATGATGCCCTGGCCCAGCTCGTTCTGGCCGTTGGCGTCGAACTTGACGCCCTTCCACGGCATGATCAGGCCGCTGGCCGGGATGTCGGTCTTCTGAAGCGCCTCGCGGATCGCGTCGGGCTTGGTCGAGCCGGCCCGGTCGAGCGCATCGGCCAGCACCGCGATGCCGGTGAAGGCGCGCGCCGAGTTGCCGTTGAAATTCACGCCGGAGCGCTGATGCATCAGGTCGTTGACCTGTTTGATCAGCGGGTTGCGTTCGGCCTGATCGAGCGCCCAGACCTCGCGGCTGATGACGAACTCGCCATCCTTGCCCATGGTCTTCAGGAACTCGCTGTCGTTGAAGCCGGCGTCGTTGGCCAGCAGCATCTTCGGCGAGAAGCCCAGCTCCTTGTAGGTCTTCATCGACAGGATGGCATCGCCGAGATAGCTGGACTGCATGATGACCGCCGGGGCGGCGGCCTTGATCCGCTGCACCTCCGACGTCATCTGCGTCGTCTTCGCCGGATAGAGGATCTTCTCGGCGATGGTGAACTTCTGCTCCTCCGCCAGCTTGACCTGCAGCTTGGTCGTCTCGTTGCCCCACAGCGTGTTCTCGTTGAACAGCGCGACGGTGCGCAGCTTGTCACCGGTCTTCTTCTCCATGTCGCCGAGGAAGGTGAAGAAGTTGCCGACGAACAGGTCGTCATGCGGCGTGGTGCGGAAGAACCATTTGAACTTGCGCTGGGTCAGTGAAGCCGACGAGGACTCGCCGTTCAGGAAGGGCACGCCATAGCGCTCGGCGACCTGGCTGGCGGTGGCGGTGACGTTGGAAAAATAGGCGCCGGTCAGCGCCACCACCTTCTCGCTGGTGATCAGCCGCTCGGCCTCGGTGGCGCCGACCTGCGGGTTGCCCTGATGGTCGCCGAAGATCAGCTTGATCTTGGCGCCGTTCAGATGCGGCAGGCCGATGCCGGCGACCAGCCCCGGCGGGGCGGGGATTTCCTTGTTGATGATGGCGGCGGCCAGTTCGGCGGCGGCCTTCAGCTCCACACCGGTGGAGGCGGCGGCACCGGTCAGCGGATAGATCACGCCAATGCGGATCTCGTCCTCCGCCTGGGCCGGAGAGGCGCCGAAGCCGATGCCGGTCAGCGCGGTCGTGGTCAGCAGGGCCGCCGCCACGAGCATGCGCTTGATCGTCTGCCGGCGGGTGGGGAGCTTGCCCTTGGGCGTGCGGGTAGGGTCGGTGATCGCTGCCGCGAACCGCATCGTGAAATCTCCTCTGTTCAGTGCCTTGGTGGCTTTCGGCGCGTGCCTTTCCGGCTGTTCGGTTGCGCCTCTGACAAGGATGATGACACGAACAGTCTTGGGTCCGTCCAATCGTATGTTTTGATCTGGATTGATAAGCAGCGACGATCAATCGCTTGCTAATGCGCGCCGATCACTCTGCGGCCTGGGGCGCCTCGTTGCCGGTCGTCGCCTCGTAATTGGCGGCCACCTCGGCCGCCAGATCGGCGACGACCGACGCCATATGATTTTCCGCGGTGGCGGAATGGGCGGCGCAGAAGGTCATGCCGGGCAGCGGTGCCTGCGACCGGATCAGCCGCAGCCGGCCTTCCGCCAGTTCGCGCTGGACGATGACGGTGGGAATCACGCTGACGCCGACGGCATCCACCGCCATCCGCACCACGCTGGCGAGCGAGCTGTTGCCGAACATCCGCACCGGCAGGCCGATGGACGAGAACATCTCGCGGATCACGCCATAGGGCTGGGTGGTGCGGGAAAAGGTGATGATCGGCCAAGCCGCCAGATCCGCCAGCGACACCGGCTCCGCCGGCAGCGACAGCGCCGGACTGGCCACCCAGCCCAGCGGGTAATTGCCGACCGGGATCGTCCTGAACCGCACGTCGGTGTAGGAAGCCAGCATCACCGCCACGTCCAGTTCATGACGGGCGAGCGCATCGCGCAGGCTGGGGGAGGTTTCCACCTCGATCTCCAGCGACACGGCGGGGTAGAGGGCGTTCAGACGCTCGATCAACTGGCTGAGCCAAGTGTGGACCACCGTCTCCGCCACGCCCAGCCGGATGACGCCGCGGATGGCGCTGCGGTCCGCGACCGCGGTCAGCAGCTCCGACCTCAGCGCCATCATCTTCTCGGCATAGGTCAGCAGAACCATCGCCTGCGGTGTCGGCGCCACCCGCCGGCCGACACGCTCGAACAGCACAACGCCCAATTCGTCCTGAAGCTGGGCGATGCGGGCGGAGACGGCCGGCTGGGTGGTGTTCAACCGCTCTGCCGCCCGACGGAACCCGCCGAGCCGCATCGTCCAGATGAAGATTTCCAGCGATTTCAAGTCCAGCATGCCTCACCCATCCCCGTCCCGGATCATCGCACGCCGCACCGTCATCGCCGGCCGTCCTCAGTCCTCGTCGGCCAGCGTCGCCAGTTCCGCCTCCAGCACCGCCAGCCGCTCGCGCAGCCGGTCGCGCTCCGCCTCCAGCGCTTCGCGGCGGCTGACATGGTCGATGGCCTTGTTCCGCAGGTCGCGCTTGAAGCGGACGATCTCCGGCCGGGTGACGTCGGGCCGGATCAGGTTGCGCTGGTCGGCCAGCCGCAGCTGCTCGCTGGTCAGGGTGGCGAGCTGGTAGACGGTGGCATAGCTCGGCGGCAGCTTCGGTCCGGGCAGGCGCCCGCTGTCCACCGCCTCCGCCACCATGCGCAGCTGATAGGCGACCTGATAGCCGAAGGGCAGCTCGTTCTCTACCATCGCCTGGAACTCGCCATGCGGCAGCCGCGCCCGCGCCTGGACCAGATAGCGGCCGATCAGCAGGAACTTCTCCTGCGCGCTCCGCCAGAGGGTGGAGATCTCCTGGACGAACTCCTCGCGCCGGACGAGGTCGACCGTCGCCTCCGACATGCGTTCGATCCGCTCGTCCACCGCGATGTGACGGCGGGCCTGGGCCTTGGAAACCTGCTTGAACCCGCTCATTGCGCCAGCTCCAGTTCGTGGCGGACAAAGGCCCAGACGCCGGCGACATGCTCGGCCCCCTTGCCCCCCTTCAGCTCCAGCAGGCCGAGACCGCGGCCGGCGGTGAACTGGATGTCCTCGTAATCCGGCACCTCGACCGGGCAGATCCGGCCGTCGCCCAGCAGCTTGCGCTGCGCCTCGGTGAAGCCGCGGGTGCGCGGCTTGACGCGGTTCATGACGAAGGCGGCGTTCTTGCCGTAGCGGCGGACGAAGCGCATCCAGGGCCGGACGGAGTCCAGGTCGTCGTCGCTCTGCCCGGTCGGGACCACGATCAGGTCGGACGACAGCGCCAGCAGCTTGAATTCCTCCGGATGGTCCTCGATCGACGGCGGCGTATCTATCACCAGAAGATCGAAGCCCGCGATGCCGTCCAGCGCCGCCCGGATGTCGACCGGCGTCATGCCCGCCTCGAAATGGGTGATGGAGGCCATGCCATCCGGACGCTTGGCGAACCACTTGGTCAGGCTGCGCTGCGGATCGAGGTCCAGCGTCGCCACCGCGCAGCCATCGAGCGCCGCCGCCACCGCGATGTTGCGGCTGAGCGTTGTCTTGCCGATCCCGCCCTTCGGGCCATTGACCAGCAAGCGCTTCACCGGCACGTGTCCCGTGTCGTTGCTCATTCCCATGCCCCTTATCGCCATCGGCTGTCGGCCCCTTTTATCAAAGCCGGGCCGTGGCGCAAATCTAAGACATGTCTTAGCTTCGCTCCGTCCGGACAGGGTGTCGCCCCTGCCACAGAAGCGCGATTTAAGACAGAAACCGCCTTCATCATCGCATACGACGCATCGCCGACGCCAGCACCGGACGCACGGCACCGGCTCCGCCGCCCAACTCCCCGGTCCGCTCGCCGGCCCATTCCCCAGCCAGGGCGATGGCGCGCAACCGTTCGGCCAGAGCCCGTTCGGCGGCACAGGCCTCCTCGCACAGCGCGCGGATCTCGGCGATGCTCGGCCGCCATTTGCGGGTGCGTCGCCAGCGGCGGGCCGCCTGATCAATGGCCCAGGCCGGGAACTCCCCCAGATCGTCCGCCCAATCCATCGCGAGCAATTGCTCCACCTCCGGCGTCGTCGCCTTCGCCGGGAAATGGCTGAGCAGCGCCAGCACGCGGCCCAGCAGGTGATTGGCCGGCGCCGGTGCCAGGATGGTTTCGTCGATCTCCGCAAGCGCCCGGCGGGCAAGCGCGGCATGACGCGGCGTCACGCCGTCGGGAGGCGTCCAGTCCTCCACCACATCGGCAAAGCCGTCCTCGGTGAAGCGGCTGTGGCGCCCGACCTGCCCGCGGTCGAGCAGCCGTTGCAGCGGCTCCGGCAATGCTTCGCGCAGCATCCGGCTCCGCAGGGCCGGGGGCATCGCCGGATCGAAGGGCAGCGGCAGGCTAGGCGGAGCAGCGGGTGCCGCGGGAAACGGGTGCAGGTTGCTCATGCGATCCCCCAGGGATTGGCGGGCGTGGCCGATTGTCCGGCGTTCAGGCGCGCTGCAACGCTGGCCCAGGCCGACAGGCGCTGTTCCGCATTAGCAGCGGCAGTGGGTGGTGTTGTGCGGGAAGCGGTGCGGGCACCACGGTTGGCCGATCCGCGGACCGTTGCCGCGGGCTGTGGCGCCATACGCCCGGCGTCCTGCAACAGCCAGGACCGCCACGCCGCCGCCGGATCGCGGTAGCGGTAGCCATGGGCCCGGCATTGCTGGACGAAGCGCTCGGCATGTCCATCGACGTCGAGGTCGGGGAAGCGACTTGCAGCCCACTCGCGGTCTGCGGTCGGCGGCGTCCAGTCCTGCGGAACCGCCCCGGCCACCGATGCCATCCCGTCGTCCGCACGCCGGTGGAGCGTGTCTGGAATCTGTTCTGGTTCAGGCTGTTCATGACTCGCCGCTGAACAGGGGGAGTCCGCCGCTGAGTCAGCGGGGCTGTCCACCCCTGCACCATCAGCGGCCTTCTCTTCCGGCGCGTTCCCGGCGATCAGTGCCAGCCGATAGCGGCAGCTCAGCCTGCCGCCATTGGCCGAGCGGCGGTGTTCGATGCCGACCAGCCCGAGCGCCTCCAGCCGGCCCAGGATCCGGTTGACGGTCGGCCGGCTGCGTTTCAGCTTGTCCGCCAGCGTCGCCTGCGACGGCCAGCAGACCCCCGCCTCGTCGGCGTAGGTGCTGAGGGCCGCCAACACGGCGAGGCCGTCGGCGTCGAGGTCGGGGTGGTCGAGCCACCAGGCCGGGATCCGGCCCCAGCGGTTGGGGTTCGTGCTGTTCTCGGTCATCTGTGGCGATACTCCTCCGCGCCATCCGCGCAAGTTTGGACGCATGGACGGCCGCATGTCTGGCTGTCACGATTGGTCCAGAGGATTCGAAGCGGTTGATGGCAGAGTCGAATCGCGGGCAGGCACTCCATGACCACCCCATGGAGCGGCAGCCCGCGCATGGTGAGCGACAGCCCGCGACCGTAAAGCCCCTGCCCGCGACCATGGAGCATCGGCTCGCGGTTCCGCTGCGAATCGGAATCCTGATGCTTTTGGCCGCGGTCCTGGAGCCTTTGCCCGCGATTCGGCACCCGCCACCGACCTACGATTCCCAAAATTCCTGGAGCAACAGCCCGCGATTGACCGCGGATAGCGGCATTCGGGAGCAATCCGGCCCCTCTCGCTTCCGTTCCCGCCCGCCATGGAGTGCCAGCCCGCGGTTCCGCTCAGCCCGCCTGCCGGTCCACCGGTGCCGATTCTCCCCGATTCTTCAAGGAGTCGCGGTCACGCACCCTGGCAGGACCGCCCTCGCGGCCCAATCGCGGGCTGTCACTCCATAACCGCGGGCCGTTGCTCCATCATCGCGGGGTGCGGCGCCATATGCGCGGGCTGTCACTCCATCCCGGATGCGGTAATTTCTCCGCGTTCTGTTGCACCGGCGGGTCCGGCGCGCCATGGTTACTCCCGACCTTCGGAGACGTTCATGACCAAGATGGCCCCGACCAGCGCCGCGCAACTCATCCTGTTCGAGCTGGAAGACCGTTCGCAATCACACCTGATCGCGCTCTACGATCTGGCGCCGCGCTTCGTCTTCGTTTCCCGCGACAACGACAAGGAAAAGGCCGCCAAGGACAAGGGCGAGCTGGTCACCAAGGACAACTTCATCAAGTCGGTGCGGCGCGAGTTCGCCTTCCGCGGTCGCAACTATCGTCTGACCGTCCAGCCCGCCCGTATCGACCGGCTTAGCACCGCGAAGAAGGACGACCGCGCCCCCGGTACCGGCCCGGATCTGGTCGAAGTCGAGATCTTCCCGTCGGAACGCGAACAGGTGGTGGAGCAGGTCGTCCGCCGCCTCGCCATGGACCGCTCGCGCTTGTCGCTGACCGGCGAGAACCGCGACAAGGTGCAGATGCGCTTCAGCCTCTACGAGATTCAGCGCGAGTTGCGGGCGGTCAACCACACCCTGTCGATCCAGGACATCCGCGAATCCCTGACCATCCTTGCCCGCTCGCGCATCATCATCTCCACCGGCGGCAGTGCCGAGCCGGGGAAGAAGAGCCGCGGGCAGAACCTGCTGGAATCGACCGCCTTCCCGGTGCTGGCGATCCGCTCGCGCCCGGATCTGGTCGACGAGGATGGCGGGGTCGAAGAGACCTATCTGGAATTCAACCCGCTGGTCTCCGCCGCCATCCGCGATCTGGAGTTCAAGCCGGTCTCCTACGCGTGGCTGATGAAGCTGAAGTCGCCGGTGTCGCGCTGGCTCTACAACCGCCTGTCGATCGAATACGACACCGCCGACGACGAGGCGAAGCCGATCTCGATCAGCGCTGACGAGATCATCAAGAACAGCGGCATGAACGAGTGGTCGCGCCGCCGCGACACGCTGCGGGTGGTGACCTCCGCCGTCGACGCGCTGGTGGAGGAGGGGATCCTCGACGTCGCCGACAAGGAATACACCAAGGTCGGCAAGCGCATCGACGCCATCGACTATGTGCTGACCCCGTCGCAGAAATTCCTCGATCAGGTCCGCCGCGGCCGCAGGGTGCAGACCACCAACATCGACCTGCTCAAGCAGATCGTCGGCAACGCCATGCGCCCCGACGGTTTCGTGCCGCTGAAGGCGGGGGAGGCGGCGGAGGTCCGCAACAAGCGCACCAAGCGGCTCGCCGATCCGGCCAAGCCGCAACAGGCCGCTCTGCCGCTGCCGAAGAAATAACGGCTCAGCGCGCCAGAAGGCGCCGCGCCAGCAGCGTCACCGCCGTTCCCAGCAGGGCGCCGGCCAGCACGTCGGACGCCCAATGCCGGTGCCGGACCACCCGTCCGCCGGCGAGCGCTGCCGCGGTTCCGTAGATCATCAGGCTTTGCGCGGGCGACCGGCTGACGGTGGCGAGCGCCGTCGCCGCGGCGAAAGCGCTCGCCGCATGTCCCGACGGCAGCGACCGCGCACTGATGCGCCATCCCGGTTTGCGGCGCGGGGCGCATTCATCCGGGCGCCGACGCTTCACATAGCGCTTGATCGAGCGGCTGGCGGTCGCCGTCACCACCAGACCAGCCACGCCGACGCTGCCGGCGCGGCGGAGATCCGGCCGACCGGTCAGCAGCCCGACGATGCCGGCGATGGCGAAGCCGGGGATCAGCACATGCCGCTTTATGGCGTAATGGCCCGCGGTCGCCAGCGCATGGCTGACTGGGCCGGGATCGCAGGTGACGATGTCATGCACTTGGGCATCCAGCGCATCGACGGCGGTCAGGGTGGGCTGAAGGATCGCGGGAACCGGGTTTCCGCCGTAACCGATGCCGCCACCCGGATTTTCGATGCCGCTCTGTTCCCCGCTCTGTTCGATGATGTCGCTCAACGTCGATCCTCTGCATCCTGCGCCGCAACAAGGGGCGCCGCAGAGGAACGCAGGGCGGGCGGGGGGAGTTCCGCGCCCGCCTTGCTTCCGGTTCGGATCAGCCCCGCGCCGGCCGCCAGCCGGCAAAGGCTTCCAACACCGCCGTCAGCACCCGCTGCAGCTTTTCAGCCCGGTCGGGGCGGTAGGCGAAGGGCGGTGCCTCCTCGTCCATGTAACGGTCCTGCGCCAGTTCCATCTGGATGGCGTGGACGCCGTTGGCCGGCTGACCGTAAGCGCGGGTGATGTGGCCGCCGACGAACCGCCCATTGGTGACGCAGGTCAGCCCCTCCGCCGCCGAAGCACTTTCCATCGCCGCGACGACGCGGGCGGCCAACTGCGGATCGACGCTGGTGCCGCGCGCCGTTCCCAGATTCAGGTCGGGCAGCCGCCCGTCGAACAGGCGCGGCACATGGCTGCGGATGGAGTGGGCGTCATAGAGCAGGGCGAAGCCGTGCCGCGCCTTCACCCGCTCCAGTTCCGCCGCCAGCGCATCGTGGTAGGGCCGCCAATAGCCCTCCACCCGCTGCGCCACCTCGGCCTCGTCGGGGGCCTGGCCGTCGCGGTAGAGCGGCGTGCCGTCGAACAGCACATCCGGGCACAGGCCGGTGGTCGCCTGTCCGGGATAGAGGCTCTCGCCGGTCGAGGCCCGGTTGAGATCGACGACATAGCGGGAATAGCGGGCGCTGAGCAGCGTGGCACCCATGCCGCCGGCGAAGCCGTACAGGCGCGGAATGTGCCAGTCGGTGTCGCGCAGGGTCAGCGCCTCCTCCGTCAGCCGCTCGGCCAGACCGGGGGACAGCTCGGTGCCGCAATGGGGCATGCTGATGACCAGCGGCCCGTCGCCTTGCACCAGATCGTAGATCGTATCCGTCATCATGCGGTCTCCAGTTCCACCGGCATCAGATGGTCAAGCGACCCGTTGCGCACCAGGGCACCGATGGCGGCCAGATCCGGGGCGAAGTAGCGGTCGACCTCGTAGCGCGGCACCTCGGCGCGGATGGTGGCGATGGCCTGCTCCAGCCGGTCGGCGGTCTTCAGCGGACGATGGAACTCCAGCCCCTGAATCGCGGCCAAAAGCTCTATACCGACGATGTCGGCGACGTTGCCGGCGATGTCGCCGAGACGCCGGGCCGCGAAGGTCGCCATGCTGACATGGTCCTCCTGGTTGGCGGAGGTCGGCAGGCTGTCGACGCTGGCGGGGTGGGCGAGGGACTTGTTCTCCGACGCCAGGGCGGCGGCGGTGACATGGGCGATCATGAAGCCGGAATTCAGGCCCGGTTCGGCGACCAGGAAGGGCGGCAGGCCGCTGATGGTGGTGTCGATCAGCATGGCGATGCGGCGTTCGGCGAGCGCGCCGATCTCCGACGCGGCGATGGCGAGCTGGTCGGCGGCCATCGCCACCGGCTCCGCATGGAAGTTACCGCCGGACAGCACCTCGTCGGTGTCGACCAGCACCAGCGGGTTGTCGGTGACGCCGTTCGCCTCGATCACCAGCGTCCGTGCCGCCTGCCGCATCTGGTCCAGCACCGCGCCCATCACCTGCGGCTGGCAGCGCAGGCTGTAGGGATCCTGCACCCGGTGGCAGTCGGGTCCCTGATGGCTGGCGTTCAGCTCGCTGCCGGCCAGCACCTCGCGGAAGGCGGCGGCGACGGCGATCTGGCCGGGCTGGCCGCGCAGCGCGCTGATCCGGGCGTCGAACGGACGGTGGCTGCCCTTGACCGCCTCGACCGACAGGGCACCCGCGACCAGCGCCGCCTTGAAGGTGCGCTCGATCTCGAACAGGCCGGCGAGCGCCAGACCGGTCGAGACCTGGGTGCCGTTGATCAGCGCCAGCCCTTCCTTGGCCTTCAGGTCGAAGACCGGCAGGCCGGCGATGCGCAGCCCCTCTTCCGCCGGCAGGATCTCGCCCTTCACCCGGACATGGCCGATGCCGAGCAGCACGCCGCACAGATGGGCCAGCGGCGCCAGATCGCCCGAGGCGCCGACGGAGCCCTTGCCCGGCACCACCGGCAGCACGTCGGCCTCATACAGCTTCAGCAGCGCATCGACCAGCGCCGGCCGTACGCCCGAGGCGCCGACGGCGAGGCTGACCGCCTTGATGACCAGGATCAGCCGCACCACGCCGTCGGCCAGCGGAGCGCCGACGCCGGTGGCATGCGACAGGATCAGGTTGCGTTGGAGCGTTTCCAGATCCGCCGCGGCGATGTGGGTGTGCGCCAGCTTGCCGAAGCCGGTGTTGACGCCATAGACCGCCTCGTCGCCGCCGGCGATCTTGTCGATCAGCGCGCGCGAGCGCTCCATCCGCGGATAGGCCGCCGGGTCGAGCGTCAGGGGCGGACGGCCGCGGTAGATGCTGCGCAGCGTGTCGAGCGACAGCGCGCCCGGAACCAGGGTGATGGTCTCGCTCATCCCAGAAGTCTCCCAAGTGTCTTTTTGAAGCGGTCGGCGATCTCCTCCTCCTGCGGGTGGCGGCGGTCGCGGACGATTGCGCGTCCGGCGATCACCACATCGCGCACGAGGGGAGCGTTGCCGGCGAAAATCCAGCCATCCAGCAGCGCGTCGCCCTTACGCGCCGCCAGCAGCGGGTGGTCGGTGTCGAGCACGACGATATCGGCGCGCAGCCCGGCGGCGATGCGCCCGGCCTCGAAGCCGGTGGCCTGCGCGCCGCCGGCCTGGGCGTCCTCCACCAGCCGGCGGGCGGTGGAGCGGCGGGGGCCGCCGGCCAGCACGGTGCGCCGTTCGCTGGTCAGCCGCGCGCCGTATTCCAGCCAGCGCAGTTCCTCCACTGGGCTGACGGAGATATGGCTGTCGGAGCCGATGCCCCAGCGGCCGCCCTGTGCCATGTAGGAGTCGGCGGCGAAGAAGCCATCGCCGAGATTGGCCTCGGTGGTCAGGCAAAGCCCGGCGACCGCACCGCTGGCGGCGACGCCCGCCACCTCCGCTGCGGTCATGTGGGTGGCGTGGATCAGGCACCAGCGGCCATCGACCGGCTGGGTGTCGAGCAGATGCTCCACCGGGCGGCGGCTGCGGAAGGCGACGCAGTCCTCGACCTCCCGGCGCTGCTCGGCGATGTGGATGTGGATCGGGCCTTGCGGGTTGGCGGCGACGGTCTCGGTCAGCAACCCGTCCGGCACGGCGCGCAGAGAGTGCGGGGCGATGCCCAGCCGCACGTCGGAGGATTCGCCATAAGCGCCGCGCAGGGCTGCGGTCAGCCGTGCGAACCCTGCCCTGTCATGGATAAAGCGGCGCTGCCCGGCGGTCGGCGGCGTGCCGCCGAAGCCCGACGCATTGTACAGCACTGGCAGCAGCGTGATCGGTAGCCCGGCCGTCCGCGCGGCGGCGACGGCGCGGTGGCTCATCTCGGCCGGATCGGCGTATGGGCGCCCGTCGCGGTCATGGTGCAGGTAATGGAATTCGGCGATGGCGGTGAAGCCGGCCTTCAGCGTCTCGACATAGAGCTGGGCGGCGACCGCCTCGAAATCCTCCGGCTCCATGCGGTCGAGCGCGCGGTACATCACCTCGCGCCAGCTCCAGAAGCTGTCGGAGCCCTCGCCGGAGCTTTCGCCCATGCCGGCGATGGCGCGTTGGTGGGCGTGGGAATGCAGGTTGGCGATGCCGGCGACCGCCGCCCCGGCGAAGCGCTCCGCGTCGGCCGGGCAGGCGGCATTGGGCGTCGCCGAGACGATCCGGCCGCGCTGGTCCGTCGTGACCAGCACATTCTCCGCCCAGCCGTCCGGCAGCAGCGCCGAGGCAAAAAACAGGTTGCTCATGAGGGCGCCCTCGCTATTATAGACAACACTATACAAGTATAGGCAACCGGCTGCCAAGAGCCTTCCTTCGTAAGCACCCCTTTCCGAACCGGAGCCAATCTCCCTCTCCCCCCCGGGGAGAGGGTCGGGGTGAGGGGGATGCACAGGAAGGATTTTTGGTAAAGGGCCGCCACGCGTCCCCCCCCCCCCCACCCCCCCCCCCGGGGGGGGGGGGG
>NZ_LGQU01000152.1:0-23162 GCF_003115935.1 Azospirillum sp. TSH20 | reverse complement strand
CAAGAACATCCGCGGGGTGGAGCAGCCCGGTAGCTCGTCAGGCTCATAACCTGAAGGCCGCAGGTTCAAATCCTGCCCCCGCAACCAACCTCTACCGAACTCATCTGTTCCCGAAGGCCGGCCGCTTCCACAGCGCCGGCCTTCGCTGTTTCTTGCGCCCAGCCTAAGGCCGAGTAGCGCCACCAGATCGCTCCCCCTAGCTCGATCTCGACGCGGCGGAAATCGTCTTGTCGAAGCGCACCAATCATGCCGTAGTCAACGTCTTCGCTACCGTCCAGATCACTGCTCTCGTCAGTTATCGGTTATGAGTTCTGGCCACAACTTCTATCGCCCCTGTCTTTATTCTGGACTGTGACAGCTTCACCCTGCGTTGCGCAAAATACTGTGCCGGCGTACTTCCCAGCGCTTTCTTGAACATCGTGATGAAGGCATTGACCGACTCATAGCCCAGCTTGTCCGCCACGGTCTGCACCGCCGCCCCGCTGGCCAATTCACGAAGCGCGACGACAAGGTGCAACTGCTGTCGCCAGCGTCCGAACGTCAGGCCCGTCTCCCGGATCATCAAACGAGCCAGTGATCTTTCGCTCATCGCGACGCGCTTCGCCCATTCTCCCAAAGTGCTCCGGTCGGACGGTTCGATCGTCAGGGCGTCGGCGATCGCCCGGATCTTCGGATCGCCGGAGATGGGCAGGTTGAAGTGTTCACGCGGCATCCCGGCCAGTTCGTCCAACGTTACCTGTGCGAGCCGAGCCGCATGGCTATCCGGAAGATAGTCCGAAACTTCGCCGGCCAGCCGGTTGACCAGTTCCCGCACCAGCGGAGAAATCGACAGGGTACAACAGACCTTGGGCAGATTTGCGGCTCCCGGCTCCGCAAACAGGTAGCTGAGCTGGGCATTCACGGTCGCCCTGACGCTGTGTGGCGTACCACCCGGAATCCAGACTCCGCAGTTGGGTGGCACGATCCAGATCTCATCGTCCGCGGTGCACGTGACGGCCCCATGCAGCGCGAGAATCAGCTGTCCCTTCCGATGCACGTGCACCGGCACTTCCGCCTCGTAGTCCGCGAAGTCGAGCAGGCGAGCGACGGCAGGCTGGTCCGCCAGATCGGGGTCGAAGACGGAAACGGCTGATCGTGACGCGGCCATAGGTTTTGGCATGATTAAGGTATTTTTTGACAGGATACCTAATTTATCTGGTTGCGCAATGCGCCGATACTCTCAGGCATGAGAACCGAACATCCTTCGAACCGGCTCGTCACGGCCACCGGGATCGCCATCTGGATCGCGACAATCGGGCGCGCGTGCTCACGTCAATCCTGGCCCCCTGCACTGCGGGCAGATGCGGATGCGCTGCTCTTCTCGGTGAAGAGCTTTGCCGCGGCGATGCTGGCTTACTACTTCGCGCTGCGCGTGGGATTGCCGAAACCCTCCTGGGCCATTCTGACCGTCTACATCGTTTCGCAGAACTCGGCCGGCGCGTCGCTCAGCCGCGGCGTCTATCGCTTCGCGGGGACGGTCGTCGGCGCCGTGGCGACCGTGGCGATCATCCCCTTCTTCGTCAACGATCCGATCGTGTGTAGCGTCGTTCTCGCCAGCTGGATCGGCCTGTGCCTCTACCTCTCTTTGCTCGACCGCACCGCGCGGGCCTATGCCTTCGTTCTGTCCGGCTACACCGCCAGCCTGATCGGCTTCCCCAGCGTGTTCAATCCTGCTGCCGTCTTCGATACGGCATCGGTGCGGGTCCAGGAGATCTCCATCGGGATCCTCTGCGCCATCCTGGTTCATCGCTTTATCCTGCCGAAGCGCATGACCGGCCAGTTCACCGCCAAGCTGTCGGCAACGCTGCGGGATGCCCGCCGGCTGGCGGGCGATGCGCTCCGCGGAACCTCCGGGCAGGTGACCCGCCGTGACCGCGACCGGCTGGCAGGGGACCTCCTCGCCCTGCAAGGGCTGGCCGGTCACCTACCATACGACCCGGTACCGGTGACGCCGAGCCTCGAGACGTTGCAACTGATCCATGACCGGCTTGCGCGACTGCTTCCGCTCGCGACGGAGGTCGATGACCGCGTTCATGCCCTTCGCTCCGGAAACCACACCCCGCCTGACGAACTGACCGCGCTGCTGGGTGAAGTGGAGCATTGGTTCGCTGCCGCCGATGCGGCCGGGCGGGACGTTGTTGCGAACCGGCTGATCGACCGCGCCCAGACGGTGCGGACACGCATCGCCGCGGATGCCGTGACGGCCGGCGACAGGCTCGCGGCCAACCTCGTCGGCCACCTCGCCGAGATGATCTGCCTGCTTCATGACTGCGACCGGCTGGAGCGGACGATCATAACCGCCCAGTCGTCGGACACCGCATCGCACCTCCGGTCCAGACGCGCGACGGGCTATGTCTATCACCGCGACCCCTGGATGGCGGCCCGGAGCGCGCTGGGCGCGGTCGCCGGCATCGTCATCGGCTGCGCGTTCTGGATCTGGTCGGCCTGGCCGGAGGGCGGACTGGCAGTGTCGATCCTGGGTGTATGCTGCGCCCTGTTCGGCAATGTCGACGTGCCGGCGCCGAATGTCGTCAAATACATGACCGGTTCGGTCGCCGGGGTGGCGATCAGTCTGGTCTACAGCTTCGTCATTCTTCCCCGCGTGACGGATTTCGTCGGCCTCGTCGCGGTGCTCGCACCGGCCTTCCTGTTCGCCGGCTCCCTGCAAGCCCGGCCCCCGACGACCTTCATGGCGCTCGGCATCACCCTGACGATCCCGATCCTCTCGGGATTGGGTACCACCTATGCCGGCGACTTCGCCGGGTCTCTCAACAGCGTCATCGCGCTGTTCGGGGCGATAGGATTTGCGGTCGTGAGCATGAGCCTGTTCCAGACCATCCCGGTCGATGCGGCGATCGGCCGGCTGCTTCGACTGAATCGGCAGGACGTCAGGCAGCGGGCTCTGGGCGGCGGACCAGACGAAGCGCGCTGGACAAGTCTCATGATCGACCGGACGGCGCTGCTGCTCCCGCGGCTCCGGCTGTCCGGAAAATCCCACCCGGATGTGCTTGACGACACCTTGCACCATCTTCGCGTCGGTCACGCCGCCAGCCGGCTTTATCAGGCAATCCGGCAGGTCGACGCCAATGACGGCGGCAACAATGACGGCCAGATCGGCTATGACGGGTTCGAGCTTCTCACCGCGATTGCCCTACGCTTCGGTCCCGGATACCGGGCGGGACCTTCCGATGCCATCGCTTTGCAGCGGCGCATCGGAATGCTGATGACGCGGGTCGCCGACAGCTCAATCAAAGACCGCGGTCTGCTGCTCGACCTGCTCATCGACCTCCGGTTCGCCCTGGGTCCGAGCGGCGCATCGAATTGGGAGAGCGACCGATGATCCCCGATCTCGACATCGGAGGCATCTTCCTCCCCGGTCTGCTGGTGCTCGCCCTGGTCGCACTTGTCGGCACCGTCGCAGTGGTCCGTCTCTTCGCCGCCGCGGGACTCTTCCGCCTGACCGCCAGCCGGCCGCTCATCGAACTCGCCACTTTCGCCCTCCTCTACGGTCTGCTCCTGCAGACTCTGCCATCCAGCGGAACATTCCAATGAAACCTGTGCTGTCCCTACTCGGGCGCTACATCCTGACCCTTTGCTTCGGCACGGCTGCCGCTTTCGTGGCGTTGCAGGTGTGGACGCGTCACGAGCAGACGCCGTGGACGCGGGATGCCCGGGTGAGCGCGGAGGTCGTGCAGATCGCGCCGGAGGTCTCCGGGACCGTCGGTGCCGTGTCAGTTATCGACAATCAGTATGTGCATCGTGGCGACGTCCTCTATGTGATCGACAGCGAGCGGTTTTCGCTCGCGGTGGCATCCGCACAGGCCGATGCCGAAGCCAAGCGCCAGGACATGCTTGTCCGGCAGGCGGCGGCGCGGCGGCGAAGCCAACTCCGCGAGGTCATTTCCCAGGAGGATGTGCAGCAGACGGCCGGTGCCGCCGCACAGGCGGCCGCAACCTATGACGGTGCGGTGGCTGCGCTCGATCTTGCCAAACTCAATCTCGCACGGGCGACGATCCGGGCGCCGATCGACGGGTACGTCACCAATCTGCGGCTGCGGCCCGGCGATTATGCCACGGCCGGCGTGACGAAGATCGCCATTCTCGATGCGACCAGCTTCTGGATCACCAGCTATTTCGAGGAAACGAAGCTGCGGCGGATCCGTGTCGGCAGCCCGGCGCAGATCATGCTGATGGGATTCGATGACGCGCTCTCCGGCCATGTCGAAAGCATCGGCCGGGGCATCGAGGACAGCAACGGAACGCCCGGTCACAGCGGGTTGCCGAACGTCGAGCCAACCTTCAGCTGGGTCCGCCTTGCCCAGCGCATACCGGTGCGCATCCGCATCGACCGTGTCCCGCCCGGCGTCGAACTGACGGCGGGCATGACGGCGACCGTCGCCATCGAGTCCGCAACCGCCGGCGACGCGCTGTAATCGGCCGCGGAAGAGTGCGGCATCTATCGCCGTCAATCAGGTGGGTCGCGCCAGAATATCCTTTCACGGGCGCGCTCACGGGGAGTCTTCGGAAGAAACCCTTGAGGGGCAGGCGCTAACCTCGGGCAGCAGGCGATCCTTGCATGCCGAAGGCGGATCGGCGCGTACCGACGGCGGCGACACCGGCCGGTGGCGGGTTGATCCGCGCCGCACCGGAGGCCGGGCCGGTCTGCAGAATCGACAGGATCATCATGGAGAGCAGACATGCCCTTGCGTTTCGCTGACGCAACCGACGAAGCTTATCGATACCCCTTGACCATCCGCCACCTGCTTGACCGCGCCCTCATCACGTCGGCCGATCAGGAGATCGTGTACCGCAACCAGTATCGCCTCACCTACCGGGAGTTCGCGCAACGCATCGGAAGACTGGCGTCGCTGCTGTCCTCGCTGGGCGCCGAGGAGGGGATGACGATCTCGGTGATGGACTGGGACAGTCATCGATATCTGGAAGCGTATTTCGCCATTCCCATGATGGGTGCGGTGTTGCAGACTGTGAACGTCCGCTTGCCGATCGACCAACTCCTCTACACGCTCGTCAAGACGAAGCCCGGCGTCATCATCATCCACCGCGACTTCTTCCCCTTTCTGGACGAGATCCGGCAAGCCGCTCCCGGCCTGAAGGCGATCATCGCAATCATGGACGGGACCGGTGAGCCGGCACCCGCTTGGGCGGCCGGGGAGTATGAGGAGCTGATTGCAGCTGCCGATCCCGATTTCGATTTCAGGGATTTCGACGAGAACGCAATCGCGACGACCTTCTTCACGACCGGGACGACGGGGAATCCGAAGGGAGTCTGCTTCAGCCACCGGCAGTTGGTTCTGCACACGCTGGCCCTGTGCGGCCATTCCGGCGACACGCGCCATCGGGGATTCGGTGTCGACGACGTGTACATGCCGCTCACGCCGATGTTTCACGTCCATGCCTGGGGCATGCCCTATATCGCGACGATGCTGGGCCTGAAGCAGGTCTATCCGGGGCGCTATGATGCCGACATGATCTGCAGATTGCGGACTGAGCATGGCGTCACCTATTCGCATGGCGTGCCAACCATTCTGCAGATGGTGATTTCCGCGGCAGATCGTACCGGAACGGACCTCTCCGGCTGGATGATGGTGGTCGGCGGTTCGAGCCTCACCCCGGCCCTGTTCGAGGAAGGGCGGCGCCGCGGCATGGAGATCGTCGGCGCCTACGGGATGTCCGAAACGGCGCCGATCCTCACCGTAACGCGCCGCCCCCCCGGATCGGAGACGGGAGCCGCGGACGAGGGCCGTCTGCTGACCAGGGCAGGGGTGCCGATCCCGCTGGTCGAGACGCGGATCGTCGACGAGGCCATGACCCCGCTTCCCAGGGATGGACGGTCGCGCGGGGAACTGGTGGTGCGGGCCCCCTGGCTCACGCCCTGCTATGTGGGCGACGGGGAGGGGTCGAAGGCCCTTTGGCGGGGCGGATGGCTCCACACGCAGGACATCGCGACCATCGATGCGAACGGCAACGTGACGATCTGCGACCGCCTCAAGGACGTCATCAAGAGCGGTGGGGAATGGATCGATTCGATCCAGTTGGAGGGCATCGTCGCGAATGCCGATGGTGTCGCCGAAGCGGCCGTCGTCGCCGTGCCTGATGACCATTGGGGCGAGCGGCCGCTGGCCGTGATCGTCGCCGCCCCCGGTGCGACCGTGACGCTGGCAACGCTGAACCGGCCGATCGAGGCGGCGATCAATGACGGTGCGATCACGCGATACGCGAAACTCGACCACTTCATAGCCGTCAGCGAGCTGCCGAGGACGAGCGTCGGGAAGATCGACAAGAAGACCCTGCGCGCCCGGTTCGCCTCCGTCCAAGCTGGCGGATCGGCAGCCACGGAGCCCTGTGCGACCTGAAAGGAGGCAACATGTTGAGGATGGATCGTTTATCCACGACGCTGGTCCGGTTGACCATGGACAGGCCGCCCGCCAACGCGCTTTCCCTCGATCTGATCCAGGCATTGGCGGACGATCTCGCCCGGTTCGGCGAAGAGGCCGACGCGCCGGCCGTGATCCTGACCGGCGCCGGCGAGCGCTTCTTCAGTGCCGGCGGCGACATTCGCGAAATCACCATCAAGGCGGAAGCCGCGATCCCGCGAATGCGGGCCTTCCACCATCTGCTGATCACGCTCGAAGGCTACCGGTGCCCTCTGCTGTGCGCAGTCAACGGCTATGCGGTGGGCGGGGCGCTGGAGCTGGCTCTGTTCGCCGACTACGTCGTGGCGAGCGACAGCGCCCGGTTCGGCTTTCCCGAAATCAATCATGGACTGCTCCCCGCCGCGAAGGGCATGCGGCAGGCGATGAGCCGCCTCGGGCGCCGGGCTGCCGAGCGCCTCCTCTATTCCGGCGAGCTTGTTTCGGCGCAGGAGGCGCAGGCGATGGGCCTCGTCGACGAAATCGTCGGTTTCCACGACTTGCAGGACCGGACCCGTGCCGTTGCCGAGACGCTTCGCCTCAAGGACATGCATCTGTTCTCGGCAATCAAACGCACCTTCAACGAGGCGCCGCGGATGACCGATGAGGAGCTTGAAGCGCTCACGCTCAGTGACATGCAGGATTACCTGAACCGCGAAGAGACGGCCTCTGCGCGTGAACAGTTCCTTCAACGCAAGGCGAGGCAGCAGCATGGCTGACGGCGATCACCTCCGGCTTGAGTTCATGACCTCGTCCGAGGTCGCTCTCGCCATTGCGGGCGGCACCCGGACCATCGTCATCCCCTGCGGGGCGGTGGAGCAGCACGGACCGCACCTGACCCTCAGCGTCGATGCCGACCATGCGGACCATCTCGGGATATTGGTGGCGAAGGGTGTGGGGAGCGCGCTGGTGGCGCCGACCATCAGGGTTGGCTGTTCGTCCCACCATCTCGCCTTTCCCGGCACGATCTCCCTGCAGGACAGCACATTCGAAATGATCTGCCGGGATTACTGCACCAGCCTGGCGAGGCACGGGTTCGAACGCATTCTCATCTTCTCCGCCCATGTCGGCAATTCTCCGCCATTGGCCAGGATGCTGCCGCGATTGCGGTCGGCCGTACCCGCCTCCTGCCGCGTCTCCGCCTTCACCGATGCGAAGGCGTGGCTGGAGCGGTGGCGCGATGCCGTCAATGAGGCGGGTGGCGAGCCGATCAAGGTCGGCGGCCATGCCGACATCGCCGAAACCTCGCTGATGCTCGACCTCCATCCCGAGCGGGTGCGGGCGGAGCGCTATGAGGCCGGAAGACTGGGGCTTCTTTCGCAAGGCGACCTCGAGCTGATGTGGCGCGACGGGCTTTCGGCCGTCAGCGCCAACGGCATTCTCGGCGACCCCAATGGTTCCTCGGTGGCCATCGGCAGGCACTGCATCGAGCGCATCGGCTCACTTCTCGTCGAGAGCTTTTCCCAGGACGATCCGGTTTGACACCGCGCCGGGCGTGAAGGGGCGCCGGCGATCGAAGACGCTTTGCCCTTGCCGCCCGACAAGCCTGCCGATCCTTCCTGTACAAAATAATATTCTGACCATGCTGTTTGTGGCACGGATCTTCGGCAGGTTCTGCCGCCTGCTTCATGACAAGCTTCCAGTCATTGAAAAGGCAACCCAAACAAACCCGAGAGGGAATCCAAATGGCAGTCAAGTTCGGCTTCTGGTCCGAGCAGGAAACCCTGGTTGGTCAAAGCTATTCACGCCGGCTTCATGAGCTTGTCGAAGAGGCGGTGTTTGCCGAGAAGATGGGTTTCGACATCGTCAGCCTGTCCGAGCAGCATGTCGCCTTGGGCGGGATTTCCAGTTCGGCTCCCGAGGTCGTGTATGGCTACCTCGCGGCGGTCACGTCCCGCATCCGGCTGAGGCCGGCGGTTTCGCTGATGCCCAAGAAGATCAACCACGCTCTCCGCACGGCGGAACGTGCCGCCGTCACCGACATCCTGTCCAACGGCCGCATGGAGCTTTATTGCGGCCGCGCCAACACCACCATCGCGATGCGCGCCTTCAACGTGGAGCCTGCGGAAACGCTTGAGCAGATGGAGGAGGGGATCGCGCTGATCCGCGAAGCCTTCAGCAAGGACATCTTCACCTTCGAGGGCAAGCATTATCAGGTTCCGCCGCGCATGCTGGTGCCGAAGCCGCTTCAGAAGCCTTATCCGCTGATGGGCATCGCGGCGACCAGCGAGCGCAGCCATGTCTGGGCGGCCCGCCAGGGGCTCGCCGTCCTCAGCCACACGCTCTACCAGGGCTGGGACGCCCAGGCGAAGATGGTCGAAGCCTATCGGTCGAACTGGCACCGGGATCCGAACGGTCCCCTCAACCGTCCGCGTCTCGGCATGCCGGTGTTCCTCGGGATCGCTGAAACGGATCAGGCGGCGAAGGACATCTATGCCGAGCCGCTGATGCAGTACGCCCGCATCTCGACCGATGCCTATCCGAGGCTCGCGAAGATCGCGGACGACTACGCCTATATGGGCGAAGGGCTGGAAGCCCTCCAGCGCGCGGCCACCGATTGGGATTATCTCCTCAACGAGTCCGCCAGCCTGGTCTGCGGCAGCCCGGATACGGTCATTCGCCAGCTGGAACGCTTCATCGAAACCGGCGCCGAAGAAATCCTGTTCCACATCGACTCGGTTTCACACGCCGAGATCATGAAGGCGATTGAGTTGGTAGGCCGCTATGTCATCCCTCACTTCAACGACCGCAACAATGTGGTGCGTCCGACCGACGAGATACTCGAACAGATCCGCATGATGCGAAAGGCGAACGCTTCGGCCTGATCCCGTGTCGACCGATCTGGCCAAGCGATCCGGCCGGAAGATCTGGAGAGCCTCACATGACCGACAAGACCTACAGGGGCCTGCTCGTCGAGAAACGCGCGAGCGGCGTCGCCATCGTCACCCTGAACCGGCCTGAAATCCTCAACGCCATCGACTGGCCGATGCATTCCGCGCTGGAAGAGCTGTTCGTGGACCTCGACAACGACCGGGCGGTCAAGGCCGTCGTCCTGACCGGTGCGGGTCGCGGCTTCTGCTCCGGCGGCGATCAGAATGCGCTCGATGACGATCTGGGGCCGATTTCGCCCACCCGCTCCGGGCGCCATCTCATCCGCAACATGCTCGAACTGGAATGCCCGCTGATCGCCGCGGTCAATGGCGTCGCCGTCGGGCTGGGCGCCACGCTCGCCCTGTTCTGTGATGTCGTCTTCGCGCAGCCCGGTGTCCGCTTCGCCGACACGCATGTGACGGCCGGCGTCGTCGCCGGCGACGGCGGTGCGGTGATCTGGCCGCTCCTTCTGGGGCCGGTCCGGGCGAAGCACTATCTGATGACCGGGGACTTCATTTCGGCGGAGGACGCGGCGGCGGCCGGCATGATCAACAAGGTCGTGCCGGAAGGAACCGTCGTCGAGCATGCGGTCCGCTACGCCGAGATGCTGGCATCCGGTCCCCGCGACGCCATCGTCTGGACCAAATACGCCGTCAACAAGCTGATCAAGGAACAGGTGCACCTGAATCTCGACGCCGCCGGCGCGCTCGAGATGCTCACCTTCCACAGCCCGGAGCGCAAGGAGGCCGTCGCCGCCTTCCGCGAGAAGCGCAAACGCTTTGCAGAAGGCGGCAATTGAGATGGGCGGGCCGCATTCCATTTTCCCGCCCGTCCTGCCCCCGATCGCCTCATCCGCGATCGACCCTCCACCGACCACGCATGAAGACGGGACGCTGCCGTCGCTGCTGCGCGACCGCCGGGACGGCAGGGGCGAGGCCGTGGCGTTCTTCCAGAAGCGTGCCGGTACGTGGCACGCCACGACCTGGGGTGAATTTGCCAGGGACGTCGCGTCGCTTTCGCGTGCCCTCCTCGATCATGGTCTGGAGAAGGGGGACCACGTCGCCATTATGGGAGACATCTCGCAGGACTGGGTGGTCGCCTACATGGCGACGGTCTGTTCCGGCGGTGTGGCGGTCGGGATCTATTTCACCTCTTCGACGGAGGAGGTGGAGTATTTCCTGGAGGACTCCGGGAGCAAATTCGCCTTCGTCGCCGGAGAGAAGGAACTCGCCATCCTTCTTCGCAGCCGGCAGGCGGAGACGCTGAAGAAGATCGTGGTCTTCGATCCGGCGGTTCCGTCATCGAAGACCATCGTCTCGCTGCCGCGGTTTTCCGCCTCGTCGCCCGACTGTGCGTCGTTGCTCGACGAGCAGGCCGGACTGGCGCGTCCGGAGGACAATGCCAGCATCGTCTATACCTCCGGGACGACCGGCAATCCCAAAGGCGCGATCCTCACCCACCGGTCGCTGATCGAGGGTCTGTCGACCATCCGAAGCTTTTGCCCGGCGCTTTTCCGCGAACCCCAGCGGGTGGTCGTCCATCTCCCCCTCTCCCATGTCGTAGGGCTCGGGCAAGGGATCGTTCTTCCTCTCATCAGCGAGGTCACGCCCTATTTCGGCGAGACCGGAGCGGACTTCGCGACGACCATCCGGGATGTGAAGCCGACCTATTGGATGGCGCCGCCGCGCTTCTATCAACGCTACGCCGCCGAACTGGTCAGCAGGATCAATGCGTCGGCCACGGTTAGCAAGAAATCCTATCGCTTCGCGATGTCGATCGCCCAGAAGGCGCTGGCGGACCGGCAGGCGGACGGCCCGGACGATCCTTTTCTCCAGGCGCTTTTCGCGACCTGCCGCGATCAGGTCTTCCTGCCGCTCCTGGCGGAGATCGGACTGGACCAACTCAAATACCCCTATACCGCCTCCGCGCCGATGCCGCCGGAGGTCGTGAAGCTGTGGCAGACTTGGGGGGTGAACCTCAAGGAGGTCTATGGACAGACCGAGCTGGTCGGAGCGAACACCGGGCAGATGCGGGACTGGTCGAAGCCCGGCACGATCGGCGTTCCGATTGCCGATCCGCGCTGGAAGACCAGGATCGCCGGCGACGGTGAAATGCTGGTGACGGGACCGGGCCTGTTCACGGGGTACCTGAACAAGCCTGACGACACGCTGGAGGCTCTGCGCGACGGATGGCTCCACACCGGCGACATCGTCGAGGTCCGGCCCGATGGCCAGCTGGCGATCATCGACCGGAAAAAGGAAATCATCAACACCTCCGGCGGCAAGTCGATCAGTCCGGCGCAGATCGAGAACGAACTGCGTCAAAGCCCGTACATATCGGAAGCCGCGGTTTGCGGTGACGGACGGAAATACCTGGTGGCGTTGATCGAGGTCGACCGCATTGCGATGACGGACTGGGTGAAGGGGCGGAAGGAAACAATAAACGACTACTCGGATTTCTGTTCGTCGGAAGCCGTCATCCACCTGATAGAGGGGGAGGTCGCCAAGGCGAACCAGAGGTTGGCACCCGTCGAACAGATAAAGTCGTTCCGGATCCTTCCTGAAGAGCTGTCGGCTGAAAATGGCGTTATGACGGCGACCAGAAAAAAGCGGCGCAAGGTGCTGAACGAACGTTACGCGGCGCTGATCAATTCACTCTACGACGACTCCGAGGATTCTCTGATCCGCAAGGCGCTGTCGAACATGTGATACGGTGATCGAAGGAGTGTCATGACGATGCCGTCTTGCAATTCACGCCATCCATTTCTCTCCTCTACGATGGAGATTATCGAAGAGGCCCGCAATGGCCGAATGTTCATCCTCGTCGACGACGAGGACCGAGAGAACGAGGGCGATCTCGTGATCCCGGCGCAGATGGCGACGCCCGAGGCGATCAACTTCATGGCGTCGCATGGCAGGGGCCTCATCTGTCTCGCGCTCGGCAAGGAGCGGGTCGATCAGCTCGGCCTCAAATTGATGAGCACGGAAAACGGCACCCGTCATGGGACGGCCTTCACCGTTTCAATCGAGGCGCGCGAGGGGGTTTCCACCGGCATCTCCGCGGCGGACCGTGCGCGGACGGTGGCAGTGGCGATCGACGCGGCCAGGGGGCCGGACCATATCGTCTCTCCGGGTCACATATTCCCCCTGGTCTCCCGACCCGGCGGCGTGCTGGTCCGCGCGGGACATACGGAGGCGGCGGTAGACGTCGCGCGTCTTGCCGGCCTCAATCCTTCGGGCGTGATCTGCGAGATCATGAAGGAGGACGGAACGATGGCGCGTCTCGACGATCTCGTCGCCTTTGCCCGTCGTCACGCGCTCAAGATCGGCACGATCCGCGACCTGATCGCTTTCCGCCGCCGCCACGATCATGACGTCGAGCGTGTCGTCACCGCGAAGTTCGATAGCCGATGGGGCGGCGAATGGAGCGCCATCACCTTCCGCATCAAGGCGATCGAGACGGAAGCGATCGCACTGGTGAAGGGCGTGATCGACGAGAGGCCGACCCTGGTGCGCATGCACGCGCTGGACATCCTGTCGGACGTGCTCGGCCAGACTGGTGATCGCGGCGATATCGTCGCCCAATCCATGCAGGAGATTGCCGCCGAAGGGAGAGGCGTGATCGTGCTGTTCAGCCGCGATATGCCGATCTCGCAGCTTCTCCGGGTGAAGTCTGGGGAGCCGCTCGTCGACAAGGCCGAACTGCGCAACTATGGCGTCGGCGCCCAGGTTCTGGCGGATCTCGGCATTCACGACATGATCCTCCTGTCCAACTCGCAGCATGTCCCGGTCGCGCTCAGGGGCTATGGATTGAACATCGTGGAGCACCGGACGCTGCCGGTCGCCGCCGCCACCCCGTAGCGCAGCGTCCAACACAGGTGCCGAACGACCAGTCCCGCGGCGCCAACCAGGGTTGGCGGCATGCCATTCCACTGCCTTGCGTGAGGTTCACCATGTCAGCACAAGATTTTCCGGTTCCAAACCATGTGGAGACGGCAGCCTTCAAGAGTGCATTGCGCTCCGTTGTGGGGTCGGTCTCGATCGTGGCATCGGGCCAAGGTGCCGACAGGCGTGGCCTGACCGTCACCGCCGCGGTTTCCTTGTGCGTCGATCCGCCGATGGTGCTTGCCTGCATCAACCGCAGTGCCGAGGCTCACGACGTCATTCTCCGGACCGGCGCCTTTTCCTGGAATGTCCTTTCCGCCGATCAGGTCCAACTGGCGGAACGCTTTGCGGCGATGGACGGCAGCAAGGGTGCATCCCGTTTCTCCCCCGCTGAATGGGGCGAGATGGTCACCGGGGTTCCAGTCCTTCTCCAATCCGTTTGCAGCTTCGATTGCAGAGTACAGGACACCCTGGAAGTCGCCACCCATACGATCATGATCGGTGCCGTTGTCGCCCAGATCCACAATCAGCATAAAGTCCCTCTGATTTATTCGTCAGGCAAATTCGGTCGTATGGAATATTCCGAATCCGTTGGATAGTACGGACTATCTGCGTTCTTATCATCGTATTTTGATTTTGTTTGATGACGAATCCCATCTCTCCTTGCGGGGAGAAGGACATTCGAAGTGGATTGTTGTCGATTCACCCTCAGATGCGATTGCCCTGCATCTGAGGCTATGCCGAGTGCTCTCAAGGAAAAACGGAAGACCGAACCCTGGCCCGTCCGGAAAGATCGGGGAAGGGCTTCCTTGTCTCAACTCCAATAATTCGTCAAAGGGAGGAAAGATGGCGGACCTGAGTCTGTCGGCACCCCGTGCCGCATGGTGGACAAGCCTTGGCATAGGCCGGAAAGCGGCGATCCTTGCCGCCCTGTCGATCGCCTGGCCGGCCCATGCCTGGGAATTCAAGGAAGGAGACTGGTCGGGTGGCATCCGGGCCGTGGTCACCGTCGGAACGGCCATTCGCGCCAGCCCCATCGACCCGTCCCTGGTTCCGGCCGGCGACGGTGCACGGTTCCGGATCAGAAGTGCGGCACCGGGGGGCGTCAATTCCGACGACGGGAACCTGAACTATCGGGAAGGCGATCCGGTTTCCACGGTCGCCAAAGGGCTGGTCGATTTCGAGGCCAACAACGCCGACGGCTGGGGCGTCTTCACCCGCGTGAAGGGCTGGTACGACCACACACTTGCCGAGGGGCATGTCGCGCTGGGCAACCTGCCAAACAGCTATGCCGGCGGCCCATTGTCCGACCGTGGCTTTTCGCAAGGCGCCAAATTCCGTGGCATCTCCCTCGCCGACGCTTACGTCAAGGGTCGGTTCTCCGCCGGTGGGCTCCCCATCTCGTTCAAGGCCGGCCAGCAGACCATCGAATGGGGGCCGGCATTCACAATTCCCGGCGGCCTCCGTGACATCAACCCGCGCGACTTCGCCGCCTTGTCCCGGCCGGGCCTGCAGCCGCAGGAGGGAGCGAAGCCGTTCCTGGCGCTGTCGGGCAAGGTCGACCTCTCGCCGACCGCAAGCCTCGATGTCTTCTATCAGCTGCTGTCGGCGACATCGACGCAGCCGGGTTGCGGAACATTCGCCGCTACCGCCGATTACGCCTCACCGGGTTGCGACATGGTCATGGTGTCCAATGCCTTGTCCTCTGTGGACGGGCTGGCGACCGGGCGTTTCCTGAAGCGTCGCAGCGACGGGACGGCGGGGGATGCCGGCCAGTTCGGTGTCGGCGGCTCGTATCTGGTGCCGGACATCGGCACCCGGTTTTCGCTCCACTTCACCAACATTCACGCGCGGACCGGCTATGTCGAGGCCGACCGGACCGGCCGGACCGGCGCCATCTTCCTGCCGGGAGATCCGGATGGCTTGAATCCGGCCTATCGGTTCCAGTACCCCAAAAATATCAAAATGCTGTCCGGCAGCTTCGCCACCAGCGTTCCCTCTATGAAGCTGCGGGTCGCGGGCGAACTCGATCATAAATTCAACCAGCCGCTCGGCTTCAACGCCCCCGATCTGTTGCAAGCGGCCGTGAGCGGAACCGGTGTGCTGGCGCGGGATTTCGCCTCGGTTCCCCTGGGCGGGCCGTTCGCCGGTTACGAGCGTTTTCACGTCACCCAGGGGCAGCTCGCCGCATCGGGCGACATCGGCAGTGTGATCGGCGGCACCTTGACCCTCGGCGGCGAGGTCGGCGCCAAATATGTCCACGATCTGCCGGACCCCAATTTTCGCCGTTATGGCCGCTCCGACATTTTCGGAACCGGACCCAACAACGGCGTCTGCGCGGCCGGGGCCGATCCCAAGGCCTGCACCACCAGGGGCTTCGTGACGCCATTCTCGTGGGGGTATCGCCTTCAGGCGAGCCTGAGCTATCAGGACGTTCTGCCGGAGGTGAACCTCAAGCCGTCCGTCGCCTTCGCCCATGACGTCAACGGGACGTCCTATGACGGCGCGTTCAATCAGGGGCGCCAGATCCTCCGGCTCGCCCTCGATGGCGCGGTCAGGGACAGCTATCTCTTTAACCTCACCTACCTGACGACCTTGGCCGGCCCCTACGACCCGCGCGCCGACCGTGACGTGTTTCTCATCAGCACGGGCGTCAAACTCTGACCGGATGCCGAGCCGTAGGCCGGCCGCCAGCATTCCCCGCGCCTCCCGACACCGCGTTCCGACCGAAACCGACCCGGCCCCCCTGTGCCCGGTCTTTTTGGAGACTGCCGTATGATCGAAGACGCAACGACCACGGTGTCGGTGCCGCAGCCGAAACCGCTGGGCATGTCGATCCACTATCGACGCTACGCCTTGATCATGTTGTTCCTCGTTTACATGCTGAACTTCGTCGACCGTCAGATCGTCAATATCCTGGCGGAACCGATCAAGCGCGAACTCGGTCTCGCCGATTGGCAGCTGGGGTCGTTGACCGGCCTTTCCTTCGCCATCTTCTACGCGACGCTGGCCCTTCCGATCGCGCGGTGGGCAGAGCGTGCGAACCGGGTCAGGATCATCGCGCTGTCGGCGATCACCTGGAGCCTGTTCACGGCGGTCTGCGGCGTAGCCCAGAGCTTTGCCCAGCTGTTCCTCGCCAGGGTTGGTGTCGGTGTCGGCGAAGCCGGCTGCACGCCGGCATCCCAGTCCCTGATCAGCGATTACACGACAAGAGAGAAGCGGGCGTCGGCACTGGCATTCTTTTCCATAGGCATTCCGGCCGGCTCCCTGGTGGGGATGGTGGTCGGCGGCCTGATCGCGGACAGTCTCGGCTGGCGCGCATCTTTCGCGCTGGTCGGGGTGCCCGGCATCATCCTTGGGCTGCTGGCCTATTTCACTCTACCCGAGCCGCGAAAATCCTCCTTCGCGGCCAGCGAGGCGCAAAGCTCGCCGACCCTGAGGGAGGCACTGGGCGAACTCGGCAGCAAGCGAACCTATATCTGGCTCACGGTCGCGATGGCGGCCATGAGTTTCGGGATTTACAGCAATCTTGCCTTTCAAAGCTCCCACTTCCTGCGCAATCACGCGGACGGGTTGGGCGCGCTGACGGTCAGGCTGAACGATCTCACCGGAATCCACCTGGGCGCCACCGGCTTCCTCGGTACGGTGCTGGGCCTGATCGTCGGCATCTGCGGAGCCGCCGGCACCTGGTTGGGCGGCTGGGCGACAGATCGCGCGGTGGCGCGCGGCAGCCTGAACGCCTACGCGACCATTCCGGCGGCCGCGGCCCTGTGCCTGCCCTTTGCGCTTTTCGCGACTTATCTCACCTCGAACACAGTGGCTGCGCTTTGCCTGATGGGTTTGCCGATGATGCTGCAGTCCATTTATTACGGCCCCATCTTCGCGGCGGTACAAAGCCTGGTGCGTCCGCGCACCAGGGCGACGGCCACCGCAATCTTCCTGTTCTTCGCAAATCTGATCGGGCTTGGCCTTGGACCGCTGTCGGTCGGCCTGATCAGCGATCTTCTCGCGCCGTCGATGGGCTCCGGTGACGCCATCCGCTGGGCGCTGATCAGCACGTCGGTCGTCTACGTCCTGGCGGCGGCCGCCTTCATGGTGGCGCGGAAGAGCATAAGGCAGGACATCGTCAGCTGACAGGGTAAGCGGCGGCAAGCATCTGGGGGACCGCAATGCCGGTCCCCGAACATGTCAACGGCTCTTGATCCCGGCAGGCAGGATCGAGGGCCTTTGGCATGACAAGGGCGATGCGGCGTCAGTTCGTCGTCCCTTCGGCCCGATCCTGCAGATACCGGCGCGGAGGCTGTCCCATGTGTTTCCTGAACATGGCGGTGAAGGCGCTCGGAGAGTCGTATCCCAGTTCCTGGGAGATCGCCTGAACGGTGGCGCCCATCGACAGCCGTTGAACGGCGATCACGATATGGAGTTGCTGCCGCCACCGGCCGAACGACATTCCCGTCTGTTTCTGGATGAGCCGGGCCAAAGTCCGCTCGCTCATGGCGACTGCCGCCGCCCAGTCCCGAATGGTCCTGCGGTCGTCCGGCGCCTCCAGCAATTGGGCGGCGATGCGCTGTATCCTGGGATGGTTGGAAACCGGGAAGTGGAGCGGCTCCGCCTTCATCTGTGCAAGCTCGTCCAGAATGACCTGGACCAGACGGCTGGTCGGACCCTGCGGAGGGTAGAGCGGCGGAAGGTTGGCCAAGTGAAAGATCATCTCGCGCAGCATCGGGCTGATCGAAAATGTCGCGCAGGAATTCGGCAGGGGTGAAATTTCCGGGTTGATGAACACGCAGTATGACCGGCCCCTGTCCGACATGGAAACGCTGTGGGGAACCTCCCCCGGAATCCAAACCGCTCCATTGGATGGGACGATCCGAAGCCCGTCGAGCGTCCGGCACATGACCGAGCCTTCCGCCGCCACCACCAGCTGGCCTTTGCGGTGCCGGTGGATCGGCAGTTCGTCGTCATCCACATTGCGCCGGACAAGGAAACAGACCAGCGGGCGGGCAAGCTCGTCGGGATCCACCGCGGCGAAGCTGACGCGCAGGCCGGTGGGATCCCACGGCATCGGGAGGGCCTCGTCGGTCACCGGGGCTTCCGGCCACTTCGCACCAATCCGCGCACTTTTCGGCAATGTTGCGGCCTCCGTGCATCTTGATACGGACCTAGGTCCGAATTTGACAGTTTCGCGACATAAAATGGCAATCCCATAGATTCTGCCATTGGTTGGCCTCGGATACACTCTGCCATGTGTACATTTGAATGGCAGAAGGGATTGCGCGCTGCACGCAAATGGGTTTGTCCCGCGGAATTTCCTGCCGTTCTTCGCTTCGGTTCCAAGCCAAGCTGTCGAGAATACAACAGGGAGTCATCATGATGAACACGCTGACGCTCGACCGAACGGACATCAAGATCCTCAACGAGTTGCAGAAAGACGCAAATCTGACGAACGTCGAGCTTGCCGGCAGAATCAACCTGTCTCCCTCGCCCTGCCTTACGCGGGTGAAGAAGCTGGAGCAGACCGGCATCATCGATCGACGGGTCACCCTTCTGAATCCCAAGGCGATGGGATTGGAAATCAATGCCTATATCCAAGTCAAGCTCGACAAACAGCCGCAATCGGCGCTGGAGAATTTCCGGGATGCCGTCGAGAGGATTCCCGAGGTAATGGAATGCAATTGGATGACAGGCGACTGCGATTTCCTGCTGCGCGTGGTTGTCAGAGACGTCGAGGAACTCGAACGCCTGATAGCAAGCAAACTGTCGAAAATCGAATTTGTTTCCACCATCAGATCCAACTTAGTCCTAAAACAGATAACCTACAAAACAGAATTGCCGATCAGCACATCCCAGGTAATAGTCATCCGGTACTGACATGTTGGCGGGCATTTAGAGCGGCACTGCAGGCGTGTGGCAGTCTGATTGTTATGGTATCAGCGACGAAGCTGTGGAGCGCTGGCGTGCCGTAACCCGAGCATGCCCGACGGGCAAAGGACCTGTTCCGGCTTGGTGCTTCTCACGGCGTTGACGTTGTGCGCCGTGAACCGCACCGGATTTGCCGGAGGCTGACTTGGTTGAAGAGCCAGGGCGATCTCTCAGTGCAGACTGTGAGTTCGGTAAAGGCCAGATCCTGCGCCCGCAACCACCGACACTTGACGCCCCGGTTCGAACGAGCCGGGGCGTTCGTGCGTCTGGGCCTTGCCCATCCGGGCGGCA
The DNA here is from genome assembly GCF_003115935.1 of Azospirillum sp. TSH20. Classification (NCBI taxonomy): domain Bacteria; kingdom Pseudomonadati; phylum Pseudomonadota; class Alphaproteobacteria; order Rhodospirillales; family Azospirillaceae; genus Azospirillum; species Azospirillum sp. TSH20. The sequence continues at coordinate 3,724 of NZ_LGQU01000152.1, read as the reverse complement.
CCCTCGCAGACCGCAAGGACGCCGGCCAGTTCGCCGTGCAGGTCGGCGTCCAACCCCGCGCCGGCAGGGGAGGCCGTCAGGATGACGCGCTCGATCATGATCCGCACCATCTCCATCGCCTCGGCGCTGTCCTCGCCGCCAGCAAGAGCAGCCTCCAGCGCTTCCACCTTGCGGCGGTAGAGGTCCGACAACCGGGGGTGCAGCAGGACCGACGGCAGGTCCGCATCGGGCTCCTCGGCCGCGGCGAGCAGCCGGCCCTTGTCCGCTTCCAGGCTGGTCAGGCGCTCCTTCATCCACTCGTGGAGAAGGTGCTTAGGAAAAAGTAATGTTGATAGCGGCGTGTCCGGCCGGGGTTTTCCTCTGATTATTGGTCGGAGAAATCTTCGGCACAGTCGCCCTACGTAAAAAGCCCCGCGCAGGCTGAGCGAACTCTCTGCTCGCTACCGTATCAATCCCACGTCTTACGCACAAAGATACTGCTTCATACTTCGGGAGCGGACGGAAAAAACAGGACATTAGGAACTCATGACCGGCATCTGATTGAATTTCCTGCGGAGGAACTACGGTGGCCTCAGCAAGCCTTCCCAACATTTCGGCGGGCGTACCGTAACGTGCCGGCCGCGACCGGCGCAATGACGACGTCCCCCAGAGCCTACGGCCATGAGAGGACCATGGGAGGGCACATCGTTGGCGCCCAGGATGGATTGAAGAGGTGGCCGATGCAGGTTGCGGTTGGGACGCGGGTTGCCGTTGGTTTGCTGGTCGCGGCACTCAATGAGCCGGCAGTCGCTCAAGAGAATGGGTGGAGCTTCGCGCTCTCGCCCTATCTCTGGACCCCGGGCATATCAAGTTCGGTGGGAACGCGGTTCGGAACGCTTGATGCCAACGCGAGCGTCGGAGATGTGCTGTCGGCAACCAAATTCGCGGCCATGGGCTCGTTCGAAGCGCGCAAGGGCAACTGGGGCCTGATCGCCGACTTCCTCTACTCCGATCTGGAAGAGCGGGGCGAAACGCCCTTCGGAGTGCTGTTCTCGCGGGCGCACATCGACACCGAACTCACCATGCTGGGCGGCTATGCGGCCTACCGGCTCTACGAGGACGGGCGAGTTGCGCTCGACGCGATGGGCGGCATCCGGGCGACTTGGCTCAATGTCGGCGTGTCGCTCTCTCCAGGAGCATTGCCGGGCCAGGCCTTCAGCACCGGTGAAAGCTGGGTCGATCCGCTGATCGGGGTCCGGGCTCGCATCGCGTTAAGTCAGCGCTGGATCGCAATGGCGCTCGCCGACGTTGGCGGGTTTGGCGCCGGGTCGGACCTGACTTGGCAGGTCTTGGCGAGCCTCGGATACCAGTTCAACGAACGCTGGTCGGTGCAGGGAGGTTGGCGCCAGCTCTCGACCAAGAAGGACTTGGGCGGGCGAGACATCAAGCTTGAGCTCGGCGGTCCGTTTCTGGGGCTCACTGTCCGCTTTTGAATTTGGACTTGTCGGAAAGGGAGGACATGATGCCAACACGACGTCAGGTCATTGGGGCGCTTCCGGCTGCGGGCATCTCGTTTGCGGTCGCGGGCAGCTTCACGTTTGAGGGGACAGCGGTCCGTGCACAGCCGGCTCCGCCGGCAGGACACTTCCACCCAAAGGGGAAGCCTCCCACGGCCCACACTCTTGAGGTGCTGAAGCGGGCGCGGGAGTCGTTGCCATTCGGCGACACCCGCGATTTTGAAGAGCAGGCGCGGGGCCTGATCGCGCCGATGCCCCGAATGCAGATCAAGGCCGACGCGGGCCACGTCGCCTGGGACATGGAGCAGTTCCACTTCCTTGAGAGCGACCAGGAATTCGACAGCGTCCACCCGTCGCTCACCCGGATCGCCCGTCTCAACAACAACTACGGCCTTTACGAGGTCGCCCCCGGCATCTACCAGGTGCGCGGCTTCGACCTCTCGGATCTCACCTTCGTGCGGGGGAAGACCGGATGGATCGTCTTCGACCCCCTCACGGTCGCCGAAACCGCGCGGGCTGGATGGGAGTTGTTCCAAGAGCATATCGGCAAGGGGCTGCCGATCACGGCCGTGATCTACTCCCACACGCACGGAGACCATTGGGGCGGCGTGCGGGGCCTGATCAGCGAGGAGGACGTGCGGGCCGGCCGGGTCGAGATCATCGCGCCGGGCGACTTCATGCAGTTCACAATCTCCGAGAACGTCTATGCCGGCAACGCGATGAACCGGCGGCTGTTCTACCAGTACGGCCTGCTCCTACCGGTGGGGCCGTACGGCTATGTCAGCCAAGGGCTCGGCCAGCGCGTGCCCGCGGGGACCAGCGGTCTGCTCGCCCCGACCAGCTTCGTCTCCGATCCCATCGAGGAGCTGGAGGTCGACGGCGTGCGGATGGTCTTCCAGAACACGCCGAACACCGAGGCGCCGCGGGAGATGAACACCTACATTCCCGAGATGAAGGCGCTGTGGATGGCGGAGAACGTCACCGCCACGCTCCACAACATCTACACGCTCCGTGGCGCGCCGGTGCGCGACCCGCTGAACTGGTCCAAGTACATCGCCGAGGCCTTGTACCGGTTCGGGCATGAAGCTGAGGTGATGTTCGCGTCACACCACTGGCCGCGCTGGGGCAACGACCGCATCCAGGAGGTGCTGCGTGCGCAGCGCGACCTTTACGCCCATATGAACAACCAAGTGCTTCACCTCGCGAACCAGGGCGTGACGATCAACCAGATCCACAATGTTTACACTGTGCCGCAGTCCCTGCAGGAGACATGGCACTGTCGGGGCTACCACGGCTCGCCGCAGCACAACGCCCGTGGAGTGGTGCAGCGCTATCTCGGCTTCTGGGACGGCAACCCGACGACGCTGATCCCCTTGTCGCCGCAAGACTCCGCGCCGCTCTACGTCGAGATGATGGGCGGTGCGGGGCCGATCCTCGCGAAGGCCGGCCTGCTCCATGACGCGGGCGATTACCTGCGCGCCACCGAGCTGCTAAACAAGCTCGTGCTCGCGGAGCCCGACAACACCGTGGCGAAGGAAGCGCTTGCCGACGCCTTCGAGCAGCTTGGCTATCAGCAGGAGAATCCGGGGCTGCGGAACAGCTTCCTTGCCGCCGCCTTTGAACTGCGCTCCGGCATTCCGCAGGGCGAGACGGTGAACTCGTCGAGCCCGGACGTCATTCGAGCGATGTCGACGGAGCTGTTCCTCAATTTCCTCGGCATCCGCATGGACAGCCGCAAGGCCGAAGGGCTGCGGTTCACAATCAATCTGGTGACCCCCGACACCGGTGAGACGTTCCTCATCGAGCTGGCGAACGCAACGCTCACCAACATCAAAGGCTTCCAGGCGAACGCGCCCGACCTGACGCTGACCATCAACCGGTCCGATCTGGAGCAGACGATGACAGGGGCAAAGACCCTGGAGGCGCAGATCGCCGACGGGACGGCGAAGGTAAACGGCGATGCCAACGTGCTGACGAAACTCGCCGGAACGATGGTCGACTTCGATCCGCGGTTCGAGATCATGCCCGGCACGCAGAGCTTGACCCAAGTCGCGCATGCCGATCCCTATGAGGCGGTTCCGCGCCGGACGATCGCCGAATAGCGTTCAGGCCGGCGCGCCGCGCTCCGGACAGAGCCCGTTGTCAGTGCCGGCTGGATACTCCCCGGAAAGGGCGGCTGAAAATTCCCCAGGCTAACGCAACGGCAGGGCTCCGGGGCGTACGCCCCG
>NZ_LGQU01000145.1:0-23246 GCF_003115935.1 Azospirillum sp. TSH20 | reverse complement strand
CCCCCCCCCCCCCCCGGGGGGGGGGGGGGGGGGGGGGGGGGGAAGCGCGGTGTGGCTTAGCGGGAAATGCGGAGCGCCACACCCTTCCCCAACCTCCACCCCATGCGTCCCCCTCACCCTAACCCTCTCCCCAGGGGGGAGAGGGGATTAGGCTCCGGTATCGCGGACTTAAGGCCCACTCGATGAAGTTCAGCGTCATCATCGACGCCCTTCCCTATCTGCTGGGGGCGGCCGTCACGACCATCTGGGTCTCGCTGCTCGGCGTGCTGCTAGGGCAGGTGATCGGCGTCGTCGTCTGCGTGGCTCGCCAGTCCGGTGGCCGGGCGGCCGACATGGCCGGCGGCGTCTATGTCAGCTTCTTCCGCGGCGTGCCGCTGCTGATCCAGCTTCTGCTGATCTATTACATGCTGCCGCTGATCGGCATCGACGTGCCGCCGCTGGTCGCCTCCGTCGCGGCCCTCGGCCTCGCGTCCGGCGCCTATGTGTCGGAGATCTATCGCGGTGCCCTGAACGCCGTCCCGCATGGGCAGTCGGAAGCGGCGCTGGCGCTGGGGTTCCCCGGCCGGTCGATCTGGACGCGCATCCTGCTGCCGCAGGCCTTCCGCATCTCGGTGCCCGCGCTGGTCAACGAGTTGATCCTGCTGCTGAAGGCGTCCTCCCTGATCTCCGTCGTCGGGGTGGCGGAGTTGACGCGGACCAGCCAGACCATTTCGGCCAGCAATTACCGCCCGCTGGAGATCTATCTGGCGGCCGGCCTCATCTATCTGGCGATCAACGGCGCGCTGGCCCTGTTCGGCACGCTGGTCGAACGCCGCCTGCAACAGGCCTGATCCGATGTTGGACCTTTCCCTTCTCGTCCAGTACGGCCCGGCGCTGCTGCGCGGCTTCGGCGTCACCATCCTGTGCTGGGCGGCCGGCTGCCTCATCGGCATGGTGCTGGGCTTCGTGCTGATGCTGCTTCGGCAATTGCCGGTGAAGCCGCTGCGCTGGGTCATCCGGGCCTATATCGAGGTGATCCGCGGCACGCCCTTCCTGATCCAGCTGTTCCTGCTCTACAGCGGCGGCCCGTCCATCGGCCTGCGGCTGGAGGCGACGACGGCGGGCATCCTCGGCCTCGGCATCTACGGCAGCGCCTATTTCGCCGAGATCTTCCGCGCCGGCTATCAGGCGGTGCCGAAGGGGCAGGTCGAGGCGGCTCTCAGCCTCGGCATGTCCTATGGCTCCATCCTGCGCCGGGTGATCGTGCCGGCGATGCTGGTGTCGACCATCCCGGCCATCGTCAACATGATGGCGATCCTGACCAAGGAGACGGTGGTGCTGTCGATCATCACCGTGCCGGAACTGATGTATGAGATGCAGACGATGGCGGCAGAGACCTTTGCCACCTTCGAGACCATCGTTGGGATGGCGCTGTTCTACTGGCTGCTGGTGGAGGTGGTGTCGCGCCTGGGCCGCCGGCTGGAGGCGCGCGTCACCCGTTTCCTGACCCATGCCTCGCCGCAGGGGTCGCCGACCGAGACCGCAACCGCGAGGGCGTGATGACCGCCGTTTCCCAAACCGCCACCCCGTCGCGCTCCACGACCGCCGCCGATGCCGTGCCGATGGTCTCGATCCGCGGTGTCGGCAAGAGCTTCGGCACCAACGAGGTGCTGCGCGACATCGACCTGACGGTCAACAAGTCGGAGGTCGTCTGCCTGATCGGCCCCAGTGGATCGGGCAAGAGCACGCTTCTGCGCTGCATCAACTTCCTGGAGGTCTACGACCGCGGCGAGATCCGCATCGAAGGCACGCTGGTCGGCTATACCGAGGACACGCCGCGCCGCCGCCTGTCGAACCGCGACCTGCGCGATCTGCGCCGCAACGTCGGCATGGTATTCCAGCAGTTCAACCTGTGGCCCCACATGACCGCGCTGGAGAATGTGGCGGAGGCGCTGGTGCAGGTCCGCGGCATGGACAAGGCGTCGGCTGCAGCGCACGCCGGCCGGATGCTGGACCGGGTCGGACTGGCCGCCAAGGCCGACAGCTATCCCGCCCGCCTGTCCGGCGGCCAGCAGCAGCGCGTCGCCATCGCCCGCGTCATCGCAATGGAACCCCACCTGATGCTGTTCGACGAGCCGACCTCGGCGCTCGACCCCGAACTGGTGGGCGAGGTGCTGCAGGTGATGCGCGATCTGGCGGCCGACGGCATGACCATGGTGGTGGTGACCCACGAAATGGGCTTCGCCGCCAACGTCGCCGACAAGGTGGCCTTCCTCGACCGTGGCCGCATCGCCGCCTTCGGCACCCCGCGCGAGGTCTTCCACGAATCCACCGAACCGCGGGTGCAGCAGTTCCTGCAGACTTACCATGAGCGGAACAGTTTCTGATCGGCGTTCACAATTGAGGAAAGGCCGCCCACAAGGGGGGGCGGCCTTCATGGCGGCTCAGTAATGATACCGGCAGGCCAGGATTTCGAGTGCCTGGGCGTCGCCGCTTCCGGTCAACCGGTAGACCAACCGGTGCTCGCCCGTGATCCGGCGCGACCACCAGCCTGCAAGCCCTTCCTTCAACGGTTCAGGTTTGCCCAGCCCTGAAAACGGGTTCCGTTCCGTATCGCGAATGAGGTCGTTGACCTTCTTCAACACGGCCCTGTCGTTCTTCTGCCAGTATAAGTAATCCTCCCAAGCGCCGTCAGTCCAAACCTTCTTCATTCAGAATGTCCCGCTCGATGCCTTTGCCAGCATCAAGTTGGGCGATGCCCTTGAGCAGCCGCTCCGCATTCCTGGGGCTTTTCAGGAGATGAAGCGTCTCCATCAGCCCTTCGAACTCTTCCTCGGAAATCATCACCACCGACCGCCCCTTCTGACGGGTAACGGTTAACGGCGCGCGGCTGTCACAGACCTCGTCCATCACGCTGGCAAGATTGTTTCTGAGATCTGTGTAGTTGATGTGACCCATTTCAGGTGCCTGTCTGACATGATGGGTGATGCGGGTTTCCTCTTGATGGGGGTTGATCCCGTCGACTTCTTTTATGTACAGAAAAATGGACATAAATCAAGTCCGAGCCGCCGCACCCAACCTGCCCCCTGGCACCCCGCCCGCAAACCGGCTAAGAACCTTTCGCACGCGCAACAGAACTGCAACGCGAAAGCCCCGCGCCCGTCGATGATCGAACTCCGGTCCGTCACCCACGCCTATGGCGACCGCCCCGTCCTGCACGACCTGTCGCTGCGGCTGGCGGAACGGCGCATCGCCATTCTCGGCGGCAACGGCTCGGGGAAAAGCACGCTGGCCCGCCTGCTGAACGGGTTGATCGTCCCTGCCAGCGGCACCGTCGCTGTCGACGGCCTGGACACCCGCAGCGACGGGCGCGCCGTGCGCCAGCGGGTCGGCTTCGTCTTCCAGAATCCCGACACCCAGATTGTCTATCCGACGGTCGAAGAGGACATCGCCTTCGGGTTGAAGGCGCGCAAGCTGCCGAAGGACGAGATCGCCCGCCGCGTTGCCGGGGCGCTGGAGCGCTACGGCCTCGACCGCTACCGCCACCAGCCGGCCCACCAGATGAGTGGTGGCGAGAAGCAACTGCTCGCCATCGCCGGGGTGCTGGTGCTGGAACCGGCCTATGTGATCTTCGACGAGCCGACCACCCTGCTCGACCTGCGCAACCGCCGCAAGGTGATCGAGTTGCTGCGCGGGCTGCCGCAGACAGTGATCGTCGTCACCCACGACCTGGACATGGTCAGGGACTTCGACCGGGCGCTGGTGCTTGAGGATGGCCGCGTCGTCGCCGACGGTCCTCCGGCGGAGACCGTGCCGGCCTACATCGAGCGGCTCGGCTGATGCTGGGACTCTACCTGCATCGGGAGTCGGTCATCCACCGCCTGCCGGCGGGGGTGAAGCTGGGCGGGCTGCTGCTGGTGACGGTGGCGGTGCTGGCTCTGCCCGGTGCCTGGGGAGCGCTCGCCGCCGGACTGATCGGTACCGCCGTGCTTGTCGCGGCAAAGCTGCCCACCGGACGGGTGCTTGCGGAGTTGCGGGCGCCGGTCATCATGCTGACCCTGCTGTTCGGCTTCCAGGCCCTGCTGGCCGGCGGCGGCTGGGAGGAAACGGCCGTCGCCCTCGCCCGCTTCGCCGCTCTGATCCTGCTGGCGACGCTGGTCACGCTGACCACCCGCGTCATGGATATGGTCGATTTGTTCGAGCGGCTGTTCGGCCTGCTGCGCCCGGTCGGGGTCAATCCGGCGAAGATGGCGCTGATGCTGGCTTTGACCATCCGCTTCATCCCGCTGCTTGGCGAGCAGGTGCGCGAGGTGCGGATGGCCCAGCGCGCCCGCGGCGTGGAACGCAACATAGCCGCCTTGTTCGTTCCGCTGCTGGTCAAGATCCTCACCATGGCCGATGATCTGACCGCCGCACTGGAAGCGCGCGGCTACGACCCGGCCGATACCGGGACCAAAAAAAGCAGCACTCAACGATAAAGACACCAGCCGAAGGAAGCGTCCGCCATGTTGTCCACCCGCGACCTCGTCCTCTGCGCCCTGTTCGCCGCCCTGCTGGGCGGGCTTGGCATGGCGCCGCCGATTCCGCTCGGCTTCCTGCCGGTTCCGATCACCGCGCAGACGCTGGGTATCATGCTGGCCGGCACCATCCTGGGCGCCAAGCGCGGCGGCATCGCCGCCCTGCTGTTCGTGCTGCTGGTCGCCGCCGGACTGCCCCTGCTGGCTGGCGGGCGCGGCGGCATCGGCGTGCTGATGGGGCCGACCGGCGGCTTCGTGCTGTCCTTTCCGGTGGCCGCCTTCGTCACCGGCTGGCTGGCCGAGCGTTTCGCCACCAACGCGAACCCGATCCGCCTGTTCGCGGTCAGTGTCCTCGGCGGCATCCTGGTTGTCTATGCCGGCGGCATTCCCTGGCTGTGGCTGGTTGCCGGCCTGCCGATCGAGAAGGCGGTCTTCGGATCGCTGGCCTTCGTACCGGGCGACCTGATCAAGGCCGGCGTCGCCGCCGTCGCCGCCTCGGGCGTCCGCCGCGCCGGCATCCTGCCGATCCATGCCTGATCGAATGGCGACTGACCGACCGTCTATGGCCGGCGGCTATACCGGGGCAGACAATCTCGCCCGCCCATTCGCAACGGCCAGCGGGCGGGCGCCCGCCCATCCGGCGCTGGTCTTCGGTGACGAGGTGGTGTCCTACGGCACCCTGCTCGACCAAGTGCGGCGGGTGGGGGCCGGGGTGTCAGCCCTGCGCCGGGACGGTGCGCCGCCGCGTTTGGCGCTCAGCCTCGGCAACCGGGCGGAGTTGCCGGCGCTGTTCTTCGGCATCGTTGCGGCCGGCGGGATCGTCGGACTGCTCGACCCGAAATGGAGCGCCACGCAGACCGCCGCAGCCCTCGACACCTTTCGCCCCGACCTGCACCTGAGGACGGACACCGTTTCCGACTGGATCGCCAAACAAGCGGCGGGCTGGAGCATCCCCGCGATCGATCCGAAAACGCCCTTCCTGGTCGGCTTCACCTCCGGCACCACCGGGCGGCCGAAGGCCTTCATCCGCAACCAGGGCTCCTGGCTGGCGACGCTGGAGGCGAGCCGGGTGGAGTTCGGCATCGGACCCGATGATGTCGTCCTGGTGCCGGGGCCGCTGGTCCATGGCCTCGGCCTTTATGGCGCGGTGGAGGGACTGTCGGCCGGCGCCACGGTGCGAGTGCAGCCGAAGTTCGACGCCAGCGATGCGGCGATGCAGTTGGCGACCTGCGGCGTCACCACGCTGGTGCTGGTGCCGACGATGCTGGTCGGCATCCTCGACGCCGCGGAACGCGACGGCCGGCATTTTCCCGCCCTGCGCCGGGTGGTCTGTTCCGGCGCCAAGCTCGCCCCCGCGGTGCATGACCGGCTGTCCGCGCTCTGCCCGGATGCCGCTGTGCTGGAATATTACGGCGCGTCGGAGTTGAGCTTCGTCAGCCTGCGCTCGTCGCGCGAAGGCGCCCCCGCCGACAGCGTCGGCCGCCCCTTCCACGGCGTGGAGCTGAGCCTGCGCGACGATGACGGCCATCCGGTGGAGCGCGGCCTACCCGGCACCGTCTGGGTGCGCAGCGGCATGCTGAGCGACGGCTATCTCGGCACCACCGACGGTGCCGGCTATCGCGAGCAGGACGGCTGGGGCACGGTCGGCGACTATGGCTGGATCGACGGCGAGGGCTGGCTGCGGCTGGTCGGCCGGGCCGGCGACATGATCATCACCGGCGGCCTGAACGTCTACCCGGCGGAGGTCGAAGCGGCCCTGCGCGCCCATCCCGCGGTGGCGGAGGCGGTGGTGTTCGGCCTGCCCGATTCCTATTGGGGCGACGCCCTGTCCGCCGTCGTCTGGTGGCGCGGCGCGGCGCGCGCCTCGCTGACCGAGTTGCGCGGCTGGTGCCAGGAGCGGCTGGAAGCCTACAAGGCCCCGCGCCAGGTCTTCGCAGCGGCCGACATGCCCCTGACCGGCAGCGGCAAGATCGCCCGCGCCGATGTTCGTGAGCGGGCAAGAGCCGGCGGGCTGGAGGTGGTGGAATGAGCAACCGCCCGATCATCGTCGCCGCACGCCGTACGCCCGTCGGCCGCATCGGCGGCAGCTTGCGCGAGCTTCCCGTCGAGGACCTCGCCGCCCCGGTCATTCGTGCCGTGCTGGCCGACGCCGCCATCGACCCGGCGGAGGTGGACGAGGTGCTGCTGGGCAACGCGGTCGGTCCCGGCGGCAATGTCGCGCGGCTGTCGGCGCTGGCCGCCGGCCTGCCGGTTTCGGTGCCCGGCGTCACGGTGGACCGGCAGTGCGGATCGGGGCTGGAGGCGGTCAACCTCGCCGCCCGGCTGGTGCAGTCCGGCGCCTGCGACGTCGTACTCGCCGGCGGGGTGGAGAGCACCAGCACCGCCCCCTGGCGCGTCGCCAAGCCGTCCAGCCTCTACCGCAGCCCGACCTTCTACGACCGCGCCCGCTTCGCCCCCGACGAGATCGGCGACCCGTCGATGATTGAAGCGGCGGAGAACGTCGCCGCTGCCCACGGCATCGACCGCGCCCGCCAAGACCGCTACGCGCTGGACAGCCACCGCAAGGCCGTCGCCGCACAAGCCGCCGGTCGGTTCGACCGCGAGATCGTGCCGCTCACCCTGCGTGATGGCCGCATCATCGACCGCGACGAGTGCCCGCGCGCCGACACCAGCCTTGAGAAATTGACGGCCCTGCGCCCCGTTCTGCGGCCCGACGGCACCGTGACCGCCGGCAACGCCTGCCCGGTCAATGACGGCGCCGCCGTGGTCGCCGTGGTGTCGGAACGGAAGTTCCGCGCGCTCGGCCTGACCCAGGGGCTGGCAGTGATCGACAGCACGGCGGCAGGGGTGGACCCCAAGCTGCTGGGCACCGGCCCGATCCCGGCGGTGACGAAGCTTCTGGCCCGCAATCCCGGCCTGCCCGTCGCCGACATCGACCTCGTCGAGTTCAACGAGGCCTTCGCCGCCCAGGTGCTGGCCAGCCTCGACGCCCTCGGCATCGACCCGGCGCGCGTGTCGGTCGGCGGCGGCGCGCTGGCGCTCGGCCATCCCTATGGCGCGTCGGGGGCCATCCTGGTGACGCGCCTGTTCACCGAGCTGCTGTTCCCGGCAGCGGGCACCACGCCCCGCCGGGGGGTCGCGACGCTCGGCATCGGCGGCGGGCTGGGGCTCGCCACACTTCTGGAGCCCGTTTGAATGACCAGCGCCGCCACGGCCGGGGATAGTTTCCGGTCGGCTTTCCGTCACCGCGCCTTCGCCCTGTTCTGGAGCGCGCGGGTCTGTTCGATGCTGGCGATCCAGATGCAGGTGGTGGCGGTTGGCTGGCAGGTCTATGCCATGACCGGCGACCCGCTCGACCTCGGTCTGGTCGGGCTGTTCCAGTTCCTGCCCACCCTGGCGCTGGTTTTGGTGGCCGGCCATGTGGTCGACAACAATGACCGCAAGACGGTGCTGTTCGGCGCCCTGTCGATCGAGATGATCGCCGTGGCCGCCCTGTTCCTGCTGACCATGGCCGGCGGCCTGTCGCCCCACGCGATCTTCGCCGTGGTGGCGCTGATCGGCCTCGCCAAATCCTTCGAGGGGCCGGCCAATCAGGCGATCCTGTCGGCGACCGTTCCGGTGGAGGATTTGCCCAATGCCGTCGCTTGGCAGTCGTCGGGGGTGCAGGTGGCGCAGATCTCCGGTCCGGCGCTGGGCGGGCTGCTCTACATCGCCGGGCCGGCGGCGGTCTATGGCGTCAGCACGGCGATGCTGGTGCTGTCGGTGCTGCTGATCGCCGCCTGCAGGCCGCGACCCGTCACCATGACCAAGCGCGCCATGAGCCTGACGAGCATGCTGGCCGGCGCCGCCTTCATCCGCAGCCGGCCGGAGATTCTGGGCGCCATCTCGCTCGACCTGTTCGCGGTTCTGCTCGGCGGGGCGACGGCGCTGCTGCCGATCTATGCCCGCGACGTTCTGCATGTCGGGCCGTGGGGGCTCGGCCTGCTGCGCTCGGCCCCGGCGCTGGGGGCGCTCGCAATGGCGATGGTCATCACCCGCTGGGGCGTGAAGCGCCATGCCGGGCGCTGGATGCTGGTGGCGGTGGCCGGGTTCGGCGTCGCCACCATCGCCTTCGGCCTGTCGGCCGATCCGGTGCTGTCCTTCATCGCCCTGCTGGCGGTTGGCGCCACCGATCAGGTCAGCATGTTCGTCCGCCAGACGCTGATCCAGCTCTCCACCCCCGACGAGATGCGCGGCCGGGTCGGCGCCGTCACCTCGCTGTTCATCGGCGCCTCCAACCAGTTGGGCGAGTTCGAATCCGGCAGCGTGGCGGCTCTGGTCGGCGCGGTTCCGGCGGTGGTGCTGGGCGGCGTCGGCGCAGTGGGCCTCGCCGGCCTGTGGGCGGTGATGTTCCCGGCCCTGCGGCGGGTGGACCGGCTGTTGGGGCGGTAGACGCATCCACACGCCGGAAGCGAAATCCACTCGTACACTCTCGACATTCTAAGATTGCGCATTTACCCTTTTGAGCATGCTTTAACGGTCACCGCTTCCAACCGGTGGCATGAAGGCGACCGTAGAATGGGATACGCGATGGTGACGCAGGGCACGGCGATGCCGCCCCTGAAATCAGCTGCTACAGAGTATCCCATCAGCCATACTTCCATCGGATTTCTCGAGGCCCCGGAATGACCACTGTCGTTGCGAATGTTTCAATCAATTTATCGGGCTCTGGAGATACCGCCGGTATCGTTTACGACAATTACTCCCTTCTTACGCAAAACTCTTCGCAGATTGCGTTCCGTTATACGCTGAACGGGGCGCCGGTGATGGACATTACCGTCAACGGGTCGTTCAACATTACCGATTACAATGCGTCCGGAAGGATAACTTCCGTGTCGGCAACCCTGCCCGGCGGAAGCCCGCTGCTGTCGTTCAGCAATGCCAACATCAGCTTTTCCAGCGTCTACAGCTTGTCCTATGCGCTGACCACTCAGAACATCCTGTCCGGCAGCGACCAGATCTTTGGATCGTCCTATGCCGACATGCTCTATGGATATAACGGAAACGACTATATCAGCGGCGGCGGCGGCGATGATCTGATCAGCGGCGGATATGGAGTCGATACGATCGACGGAGGTGACGGCGTCGATACGGTCATTTCCAGCCAGAGCTATGCGCCCAATAAACTGATGAGCTACGGCGGCCAGTCCGCGATCATCGACCGGCTCAATGGATCCGATCTGATTCGGAATGTCGAATATATCCGGTTTTCCGACCGTACGGTCTCATCCTCCAGCGCGACCGCCTTCGACGCGATGAGCTATCTCGCAGCCAACCGCGACTTGGCCGCCGCGTTCGGGACCAACGGTACGGCTGCCTTTCTCCATTACGCACAGACGGGGCACCTCGAAAACCGGTCGACGACATTTGATGCCGCCGGCTATCTGGCTGCAAACCGCGATCTTGCTGCTGCCTTCGGCACGAACACTGCGGCCGCGACGGAGCATTACATCACGTTCGGCCGGTCGGAAGGGCGCAGCACGACGTTCAACGCCATGAGCTATATCGCGGCGAACCCGGATCTGATCCGGGCGTTCGGCCCCGACACGACTGCCGCGGCGTTGCACTACGCCAGCACCGGGCGGCTGGAAGGGCGAACGATCACCTTCAACGCGGCGGCCTATCTGGCGCGCAATCCCGATGTGCAGCGTGCCTTGGGCAGCACCGAGGCGGCTGCGGCCACCCACTACGTCACGTTTGGCTATCGCGAAGGGCGTTCCACTCTCCCGCTGACCACCACGGGACGGGCGGCCCCGATGCTTGAGCCGGACGCTATGTCCGGGACGCTGGCAGCAATCTCGTAAGCGGACGCGCGGCGGGCGGCGGGCACCCACCTTGCCCGCCGCATCGCCTGACAATTCACAGATACCGGATCGTCACCTTGTCGGCCGCCAGCTTGGCCCGCGCCCGTGCATCGTCGGTATCGGAGCCGGTGGCGAGCGCCACGCCCATGCGGCGGTTCTTGCGGGTGGTCGGCTTGCCGAACAGGCGGACGTCGACCTCCTGCTCCGCCGAACCCAGGCTCAGCGCCTCGGCCAGCCCCTCGATGCGGAAATTCTCCGCTTCGCGGTCGGCCAGGATGACGGCGGACGCCGACGGGGCGCGGCAGACGATGTTCGGGATCGGCAGGCCCAGGATGGCGCGGGCGTGCAGTTCGAACTCCGACAGGTTCTGCGACAGCAGGGTGACCATGCCGGTGTCATGCGGGCGCGGCGACAGCTCGGAGAAAATCACCTCGTCGGCGGTCACGAAGAACTCGACGCCGAAGATCCCATAGCCGCCGAGATTGTCGACGACCCGCGCCGCCATCGCCTTGGCGTCGTCCAGCATCGCCTGCGGCATGGCCACCGGCTGCCAGGATTCCTGGTAGTCGCCGCGCTCCTGCCGATGGCCGATCGGCTCGCAATAGAGGATGCCGTCGCGGGTGCGGACGGTCAGCAGCGTGATCTCGTATTCGAAGGGGACGAACTCCTCGACGATCACCTTGCGGCGGTCGCCGCGCATGTTCGCCACCGCGTAGTTCCAGGCGGCCTCCAGCCCGGCGGCGTCCTGCACCGTGCTCTGCCCCTTGCCGGACGACGACATCACCGGCTTGACGACACAGGGGAAACCAGTGTGCTCGGCTCCGGCGCGCACCTCCTCCAGGCTCTCGGCATAGCGGTAGCGCGAGGTGCGCAGGCCGAGTTCGGTCGCGGCGACCTCGCGGATGCGGTCGCGGTTCATCGTCATGGTGGCGGCGCGGGCCGAGGGCACGACGGTGGTGCCGGCATCTTCGAACTCGTGCAGCACCTCGGTGCGGATCGCCTCCACCTCCGGCACGATATAGTCGGGGCGGTGCTTGGCAATGGCGGCGCGCAGGGCGTCGGCGTCCAGCATGGAGAACACCTCCGCCGCGTCGGCGACCTGCATCGCCGGGGCGTTGGCATAGCTGTCGCAGGCGATGACCTCGCAGCCCAGCCGCTTGGCCGCGATGACGAATTCCTTGCCCAACTCTCCGGAGCCGAGCAGAAGGATCCTGGCGGTGAACATCCACGCACTCCCCTTATTGGCGACAGCAGCCCGACCATAGGGCTTCCCGCCGGCCGGGCCAAGCCCCGCCGCAATCCTTCCGTATGCATCGGCCGAGCGAGAGAGGCGCAGAACAAATATTTCGAAAATGAAATTATAATGGCATCGGATGAAAAACGCCGATCATGTGTTCATGCGTAAATGAAGCCCTATTCCGGGAGGCGGCGATGGAAACGGTGGCACGGCGCGGAGTTTTCGGTGGCAGGACCGTGATGGCCGCTTGCTTGGCGGCATCGCTGGCCTTGCCCGGCTGTGCCGGCAACGGCAACGACGACATGGCGGGCGCCCTGCTGATCGGCGCCGCTGTGGTTGGGCTGGGCGTGCTGGCCGCCACCGCCGGCGATGACGACGACGATGGCGATTACAACCGTGGCCGGCACCATCACCGTCGCGGCGGCTACGACAATGGCGGCTATTACGGCAACGGCTACGACAACGGGTACCGAAGCCGGGGCCACGGCGGCTACAGCCGCTATGCCGGCAATGGCCGGTGCGACGATGCGCGCTACCGCACCTCCAACGGCGGGCGGGCGGAGGCGGGCAGCGACGAATGGGACTGCCGCCGTTTCGGCGACGGCCGCAAATGACCGGTCAGCGCCGCCGTCCCTCCAGATTCTTGCGGGCGATTCCGGCGATGATCAGCAGGAAGGCCAGCAGGCGCAACACATAGACCCAGCTCTGCTCCTCCCGCTCCAGCCCGCCCAGCGCCAGCACCACCTGATTGATCGCCAGCAGCGCAAAAGCCAATGCGAAGCTGGCGAACAGCGCATCGCGCGTCCGTCTCCAGAAGCTGAGGAAGAACATCCCCGCGACCGCATACAGCGCCGCCAGTGCCCCGGTGAAAAAACTGTAAGTCGTGGGCGACATCACTCGGCATCCCAGATGAAGCCGTACAGCAGGATCCCGACCCCGGCCAGCGCGGAGAGATGGCGGAACGGCAGCAGGTCGACCTCCGTCGGCAGAATGACCACGTCGATGAACAGCAGCAGGTTGTTGATCGCCAACCCGACGAAGCACAGCGTGCTCCACAGCAGCAGACGGCTGTGCGACCGCAGGTAACTGCGCAGCAGCAGCACCATGCACAGCAGGCTGGCGGCGAAACACAGCAGATAGACCGCAGACTTCAGGACATCCATGTCAGCGCCCTTCTTTCCCTCTCCCCGGCGGGGAGGGGAGCCGATGCGGGCCGGGTTTATTCATAACGAGTACAGCCATTGTCGAAACAGCCATCGTCTCTGTCCAATAAATCTCAGTCATTGAGGCGGAACCTGAAGGAGTCGGCGAATACCTGCACCTTGTTGCCGGGTGCCGCGAAGATCTCGCGGATGATGGCGGACGGACGGGTGGCATAGGCCTGCGCGATCTCCTCCACCCATTTGTCGAGGATCGGGGCGGCGGGCTGGTAGCGGTGACTGCCGTCCGCCAACGCCACCAGAAGCCCGGCACCGAGAAAGCCGCCCAGCGCCTCCTGAACCACGACGTCGCTGCCGCGCAACTCCCTCACGAGGTCGCCATTCGACCAGTCCCGATCGGGATGTCGGCGCAAAAGCAAAAGCAGTTCCAACGCCCAGACGGATCGAATGGAGCTTCTGAGCAGGGTAAGCGCGTCGTCGGACAAAACCATGAACCGGAACCTGACCTGATATGCACAACCGGCGGCGTTGGGCGGCGCCGCCCTCGATCCCCCTCATCATCCCCGGACGGCCTCCGCCGGGGCGAGAGGGGCCTGCAAATCCAGCGCGCGGCGCAGGGCACGGGCCAGAACGCCGTCGCGGTAAGGCTTCGGCAGCGTTTCCGCCCGGCTCAGCACGGCCCCCAGCACGGCGCCGGGATCCGCGGCGCTGCCGGTGTCGGCGGACGCGCCGGCCTCCGGCTCCGGCGCACTGGTTCCGTTGGCATAGCCCGACGCGAACAGCACCCGCAGCGAGGGATGGCGGCGCAAACCCTCCAGCGCCAGTTCGCGCCCGTTCAGCCCGCCGGGCATCACGATGTCGGTGAACAGAAGGTCGACCGGCTGCCGGTCCAGCAGGGTCAGCGCCGCTTCCGCTCCGTCGGCTTCCAGCACGCGGTATCCCAGTGCCGTCACCGCCTGGACGGCGACCGCCCGCACGTCGGCGTCGTCATCCACCACCAGCACCGTCTCGCCGCGGCCGGCGAAGGCCTCGTCGGCGCCGTCCTCGTCCGGAGTTGGGCTTTGCAGGGCGTCCATCGTCGCCCGCGGCAGATAGAGCCGGAAGGTGGTGCCGGCGCCGGGGGTGCTGTCGATACCGATCAGCCCGCCCGACTGCTTGACGAAGCCATGGATCATGGCAAGACCGAGCCCTGTGCCCTTCCCCGTTTCCTTGGTGGTGAAGAAGGGTTCGAAGGCGCGTTCCAGCACGTCCGGCGGCATGCCGCATCCGCTGTCCGACACCGACAGGAGGATATAGTCGCCGGCCGGAACCGACATGCCGTGCGCCGTCTGCGGCTCCTCGAATCGGGTATTCGCGGTGCGGATCCGAAGGGCGCCGCCACCGGGCATGGCGTCGCGGGCGTTGATGACGAGGTTGAGCAGAGCAGATTCCGCCTGCGAGCGATCGACCGAGGCGATCCACAGCGGTTCGGCATCGGCCGGCGGCGCCTCGATGGCGATGGCGACGGCCCCGCCCAGCGTGCGCTCCATCAGCTCGCCCATGCCGGCGACCAGTGCGCCGAGATCCACCGGCTCCGGGTGAAGCTGCTGGCGCCGGGCGAAGGTCAGCAGCCGCCGCGTCATGTCGGAACAGCGCAGCGCCGCCTGCAGCGCCATCTCCGCCCGCCGCGCCGCCTTGGGGTCGTCGGCGAGGCCGGGGACCAGACGCTCCAGGCTGCCGATCACCACCATCAACATGTTGTTGAAGTCATGGGCGATGCCGCCGGTCAGCCGGCCGACCATCTCCATCTTCTGCGCGTGGGCGAGCTGCTGCTGGGCCTGGCGGGTCTCGGTCACGTCCATGATGGTGCCGAACAGCTCGGTCGGCACGCCCTCCTCGTCACGCACGACGACGGCCTGGTCCAGCAGATGGCGTTCGCCGCCGTCCGGGCCGCGCCAGCGGTATTCCACCATGGTCAGCCCGGTTTCGTGGACCGCCTCCAGCTGGCGCAGCACGCGGCTGCGGTCGTCCGGATGCAGCCCGGATTCCCAGAATTGCGGATCCTCGATGAAGCGGGACGCGGGGCAGCCCAGCACCGTTTCCGTGGTGTCCGACAGGTAGCGGAACGGAATGCCCGGCGTCAGGTCGGCAGTGTAGAGCACGATGGGAAGCTGGCCCAGGATCAGCGCCTGCCGCTCCTCCGACCGGCGCAACGCCTGTTCGGCCTGCCGCATCTCGCGCCGCACCCGCTCATTCTCGTCCAGCAGGCGCTGCTTGGCCTCGACCTCGCGCTTCACCTCCTCGGTCTTGCGGTAGAGATCGACGAAGACCGCCACCTTGCATTTCAGGATCAACGGGTCGACCGGCTTGAACATGTAGTCCACGGCGCCGGTGGTATAGCCGCGGAAGATGTGCGTCTCGTCCTTGTTGATGGCGGTCAGGAAGATGATCGGGATGTGGCGGGACTTCTCGCGCAGGCGGATCAGCTCCGCCGTCTCGTAGCCGTCCATGCCCGGCATGTGGACGTCCAGCAGGATCAGCGCGAAGTCCTGCCGCAGCAGATGCTTCAGCGCCTCCTCCCCCGACCGGGCGAGCACCAGTTGCGCCCCCAGATCCTCCAGCGTCTCGCGCACGGCGAACAGGTTCCGCGGGTCGTCGTCGACGATCAGGATCGCGACGTCCGCCTTGTCGGGCTGGGGATTCGAATCGCTGGTCATGGTTCCGCTTTCCCATCCCGCGGGGACGGCAGCCTGGCCGGAGGACGGTGGCACCGGCGTCACGTCGGGTGCAGGGGCCGCCGGCAGAAGCGTCTGGCGAACAGCGCCCTCGCCGGGCATCGGGACGCTGGTGGTGCCGAGCAGGGTGGACCGGCGAACCGGAGGCACCGGACTGGCCGGCGGCGGGACGAAGGGCGCGTGCCGCCCCCTCCGCGCCGTCTGGAGCTTGCGCCGGGTCATGGCTGCACTCCGCCGCGCGGCTGCGGCCGGTTGCCCTTGGCGGTCCAGATCCGCAGCAGCGACAGCAGATGGTCGATGTCCACCGGCTTGGCGATGTAATCGGTGGCGCCGGCTTCGATACACTTGTCGCGGTCGCCCTTCATCGCCTTGGCGGTGACGGCGATCATCGGCAGGCCGCGGAACTCCTCGATGCTGCGGATGGTGCGCATGGTCTCATAGCCGTCCATCTCCGGCATCATGATGTCGACCAGCACCACGTCCACGTTGGGATCGGCACGCAGCCGCTCGATGCCCTCGCGCCCGCTTTCGGCATGCAGGACCTCGATCTTGTGGGCCTCCATGACGCTGGCGAGCGAGAAGATGTTCCGGATGTCGTCGTCGATCACCAGCACCCGCTTGCCGGCCAGCGCCGGGTCATGCTGGCGCAAATCCAGGATGCTGCGCCGCTTCTCGTCGGGCAGCCGGTCGACGGCGCGGTGAAGGAACAGCGCGGTCTCGTCAAGCAGCCCGGCCGGCGAGCGCGCGCTCTTCAGCACCACCGTCTCGGCCAGCCGGCGCAGCCGCGCCTCGTCCTCCGGCGCGATGTCGGCGGCGACATAGACCACCACCGGCATCCAAGCGAGCGTGTCGCGGGTGCGCAGCCATTCGATCAGCTCGAAATCCACCGTGACCGGTCCGGGCAGGGTCGGGCTGGACAGGTCCAGCACCATGCAGTCGAAGCGGTCGGCCGTCAGCGCCGCCATCGCCGCCTCGATCGAGGTGACGGTGTGGGTCTCGACGTCGCCGTTGCCGATCAGGGCGGCGACGCCGCCCGGCTGCGGGCTGTCTTTCTCCACCACCAGCAGCTTGCGGTGGTCGCGCTCCTTGAAGCTCTTCACCCGGTTCAGGGCGTCGAAGATCGCCTCGCGCTCCACCGGCTTTTCCGAATAGTCGAAGGCGCCCATCGACAGGCCGCGCCGGCGCTCGTCCTTGGCGGAGATGACATGGACCGGGATGTGCCGGGTCTGAGGATCGCGCTTCAGCAGGTCGAGCAGCGCCCAGCCGTCCATGTCCGGCAGCCCGATGTCGAGCAGCACGGCGTCCGGCCGGTATTTGCGCGCCAGCGGCAACGCCGCCGATCCGCCGCTGGACAGGATGGTGCGGAAGCCCTTCTCCCGCGCCAGATCGAGTAGGATGGAGGCGAAGGTGCTGTCATCCTCCACGATCAGCACGACAGGTTCGCCGGGGCGCAGCTTTTCACGGTCGTCACCGCCCGGCGGCATGTCGAGCAGAGCCAACCCCTCCTGCGGGCCGGACGCCACCACCGGCCGGGTCGCCGTGTCCGTCCGCTTGGGCAGAAGCCCGGCCGGCGCCGGGGAGGTACCGATCGCGGGGGTGCCCAGCGGGGCAGCGGGTTCCGCGATGGTGTCGAAGCTGCGCGGGACGAACAGGGTGAAGGAGCTGCCCTTGCCGGGCGTGCTGGAAACGCGGATTTCGCCGCCCAGCAGCCGGGCGATCTCGCGGCTGATCGACAGCCCCAGGCCGGTGCCTCCGTATTTGCGGCTGGTGGTGCCGTCGGCCTGCTGGAACGCCTCGAAGATGATGCGCTGCTTGTCCTCGGGGATGCCGATGCCGGTGTCGGTGACGGTGAAGGCCAATACTGACGATGCCGCATCCAGCGTCGGGTGCGCCGCGCTCCAGCCCTCGGTTGCCGGGGCGACGCGGAAGGTGATGCCGCCGCTCTCGGTGAACTTGAAGGCATTGGACAGCAGGTTGTTCAGCACCTGGGCCAGCCGCTTCTCGTCGGTCTGGACGCTGGCGGGCAGCGCCTCGTCCATCTCGATGGTGAAGTCCAGCTTCTTCTCCTGCGCCATTTGCGAGAAGGTGCGCTCGACATGGTTGCGCAGGTCGCCCAGCACGACCTCGCCGATTTCCAGCGTGACGGTGCCGGATTCGATCTTCGACAGGTCGAGGATGTCGTTGATTAGCCCCAGCAGGTCGGATCCGGCGGAATGGATGGTGCGGGCGAACTCCACCTGACGGTCGGACAGGTTGGTGTCGGGGTTGTCGGCCAGCAGCTTCGACAGGATCAGCAGGCTGTTCAGCGGCGTGCGCAGCTCGTGGCTCATGTTCGCCAGGAACTGCGACTTGTATTTGGAAGTCAGGGCAAGCTGTTCTGCCTTCTCCTCCAGCGCCGCCTTGGCGAGCACGACCTCGCGGTTCTTGCGCTCGACCTCGATGTTCTGCTTCTCCAGCTGTTCGGCCTTTTCCTCCAGCGCCTCGTTGGTGGTGGTCAGCTTTTCCTGCTGGGCCTTCAGCAGCTCTTCCGACTTGCGCAGCGAGGCGGCCTGCTGTTCCAGCCGCTCGTTGGTGGTCTTCAGCTCTTCCTGCTGGCTCTGCAGTTCGGTGGTCAGCCGCTGCGACTGCTTCAGCAGGCCTTCGGTGCGCATGTTGGCGGCAATGGTGTTCAGAACAATGCCGATGCTCTCGGTCAGCTGCTCCAGGAAGCTCTGGTGCGTCTCGCTGAAGCGGCCGAAACTGGCCAGCTCGATCACCGCCTTCACGTCGTCCTCGAACAGCACCGGCAGGACGATGATGTTCAGCGGCGGCGCCTCGCCCAGGCCGGAGCTGATCGACACATAGTCGCGCGGCACATTGGTCAGCAGGATGCGCTTCTTCTCGTAGGCGCACTGCCCGACCAGACCTTCCTTCAGGTGGAAGCGGTTGGACAGGTTCTTGCGCTCCTTCAACGCGTAGGAGGCGACCAGCTCCAGCAGCGGCTCGTCGCGGTCGCGGGTGGCGACGTAGAAGACGCCGTGCTGGGCGTTCACCAGCGGCGCGATCTCCGACAGGATCATGTTGGAGACGGTGACCAGATCGCGTTCGCCCTGCAGCATGCGGGTGAATTTGGCGAGGTTGGTCTTCAGCCAATCCTGCTCCGCATTCTTCAGCGTCGTGTCGCGAAGATTGCGGATCATCTCGTTGATGTTGTCCTTCAGCGCCGCGACCTCGCCCATCGCCTCGACGGTGATGGACCGGGTCAGGTCGCCCTTGGTCACCGCGGTGGCGACCTCGGCGATGGCGCGCACCTGGGTGGTCAGGTTGGCGGCCAGCTGGTTCACGTTCTCCGTCAGATCCTTCCAGAGACCGGCCGCGCCCGGCACGCGGGCCTGACCGCCCAGCTTGCCTTCGATGCCCACCTCGCGCGCCACGTTGGTGACCTGATCGGCAAAGGTCGCCAGCGTGTCGATCATGCCGTTGATGGTGTTGGCCAGCGCCGCGATCTCGCCCTTGGCGTCCACCGCCAGCTTGCGCTTCAGGTCACCGTCGGCGACCGCGGTGACGACGCTGGCGATGCCGCGCACCTGCCCCGTCAGGTTGGCCGCCATCATGTTCACATTGTCGGTCAGATCCTTCCAGGTGCCGCCGACGCCCTCAACCTTAGCCTGACCGCCCAGCTTGCCTTCCGAACCCACCTCGCGCGCCACGCGCGTCACTTCCGAGGCGAAGCTGTTCAGCTGGTCCACCATGGTGTTGATGGTGGATTTCAGTTCGAAGATCTCGCCCTTCACGTCGACGGTGATCTTCTTCGACAAGTCGCCCTTGGCGACCGCGGTGGTCACCTCCGCGATGTTGCGGACCTGACCGGTCAGGTTGGCCGCCATCATGTTCACGTTGTCGGTCAGATCCTTCCAGGTGCCGGCAACGCCCTTCACCTGGGCCTGACCGCCCAGCTTGCCCTCGATACCCACTTCGCGCGCCACGCGGGCGACTTCGGAGGCGAAGCTGTTCAGCTGGTCCACCATCGTGTTGATGGTGGATTTCAGTTCAAGAATCTCGCCCTTCACATCGACGGTGATCTTCTTCGACAAATCGCCATTCGCGACCGCTGTCGTCACCTCCGCGATGTTGCGCACCTGCCCGGTCAGGTTGGTCGCCATCGCGTTCACATTGTCGGTCAGATCCTTCCAGGTGCCGGCAACGCCCTTCACCTGGGCCTGACCGCCCAGCTTGCCTTCCGAACCCACCTCGCGCGCCACGCGCGTGACTTCCGAAGCGAAACTGTTCAGCTGGTCCACCATCGTGTTGATGGTGGATTTCAGCTCCAGAATCTCGCCCTTCACGTCGACGGTGATCTTCTTCGACAAGTCACCGTTGGCGACCGCCGTCGTCACTTCCGCGATGTTGCGCACCTGACCGGTCAGGTTGGTCGCCATCGCGTTCACGCTGTCGGTCAAGTCCTTCCAGGTGCCGCCGACGCCCTTCACCTGGGCCTGACCGCCCAGCTTGCCCTCGGAGCCCACTTCGCGCGCCACGCGCGTCACTTCCGACGCGAAGCTGTTCAACTGGTCCACCATCGTGTTGATGGTGTTCTTCAGCTCCAGGATTTCGCCTTTCACCGGCACGGTGATCTTCTTCGACAGATCGCCGTTGGCGACCGCCGTGGTCACGTCGGCGATGTTACGGACCTGACCGGTCAGGTTCGCCGCCATCAGATTCACGCTGTCGGTCAAATCCTTCCAGGTACCGCCGACGCCTTCCACGCGTGCCTGACCGCCCAGCTTGCCTTCCGAACCCACCTCGCGCGCCACGCGCGTCACTTCCGAGGCGAAGCTGTTCAACTGATCCACCATGGTGTTGATGGTGGATTTCAGCTCCAGAATCTCGCCCTTCACATCGACGGTGATCTTCTTCGACAGGTCACCCGTCGCGACGGCGGTGGTCACGTCGGCGATGTTGCGGACCTGACCGGTCAGGTTCGCCGCCATCATGTTCACGCTGTCGGTCAGGTCCTTCCAAGTACCGCCGACACCCTCCACCTTCGCCTGACCGCCCAGCTTGCCTTCCGAACCCACTTCTCTGGCGACGCGCGTCACTTCCGAGGCGAAGCTGTTCAGCTGGTCCACCATGGTGTTGATGGTGGATTTCAGCTCCAGAATTTCGCCCTTCACGTCGACGGTGATCTTCTTCGACAGGTCGCCCTTGGCGACCGCCGTGGTCACTTCTGCAATGTTGCGGACCTGACCGGTCAGGTTTTCCGCCATCATGTTCACATTGTCGGTCAGGTCCTTCCAGGTGCCGCCGACACCCTCGACCTTGGCCTGACCGCCCAGCTTGCCTTCGGAGCCCACTTCGCGCGCCACGCGCGTCACTTCCGAGGCGAAGCTGTTCAGCTGGTCCACCATGGTGTTGATGGTGGATTTCAGCTCCAGAATCTCGCCCTTCACGTCGACGGTGATCTTCTTCGACAAGTCGCCCTTCGCGACCGCCGTCGTCACCTCGGCGATGTTGCGGACCTGACCCGTCAGGTTCGCCGCCATCACGTTGACGTTCTCGGTCAGATCCTTCCAGGTGCCGGCAACCCCCTTCACCTGGGCCTGACCGCCCAGCTTGCCCTCGATACCGACCTCGCGCGCCACGCGCGTCAGTTCGGTGGTGACGGTGACGAGCTGCTCAACCATGGTATTGACGTTGCGGGCGGTGCGCAGGAACTCGCCCTGCAGCGGGCGGCCTTCGATTTCCAGCGCCATGGTCTTGGACAGGTCGCCCTTGGCGACGGCGCCAATGACGCGGGCGATTTCCGTCGTCGGCTGGATCATGTCGCCGACCAGCGTGTTGATGCTGTCGACGCAGGTTTCCCACCCACCGGAGGCGTTGTTCAGCTTGGCGCGCTGGCTGATGCGGCCTTCCTTGCCGATGGCGACGCTGAGCCGGCTGGTCTCGGTGGTCAGGTTGTGGTTCAGCTCGACCACGTCATTGAAGGCGGCGGCGATCTCGCCGTCGATCCCGGTGAGGTCGAGCGGCAACCTCACCGAGAAATCGCCCTTGCGCAGTTGCCGCAGGGCCATCAGCAGAACCTTCGGATCCAACGCGTCCGCCGTCTCGACCATCGCCGTCATGCCATTCCCCAATCCGCGCGCCGAGCCCACCATGGACCGCGCTCCGCCCATCCCCGAAATCGCTCTGTAAAACCGCTCTGCTGCGCGGTGGAAGAAAACGCAAGCCAACACAACCGGAATGCCGAGTGCCCGCAACAAGGCTGTGCGTACATCACCCCAGTCCGAAGATTGACTGCGCAGTCCTACAGCCCCGCACGATGAAGTAAAGGCGATTCCGGTCAATTTAGCCTTTCGTAGGCGGCGCGAATTCGTGCGGAAGGGTTATGCCTATGACTTATGACGGAGAGGGCCGGTTCTTGCGCTTGCCCGGCTTCATCAGCTCGTTCATTCAGCCGAATGACCATTGCGTATCGACGGGGTGCCGGAACGATTCACCCGCCGTCATCGTTAAGGTTCCACCCACGGCGGGTCTTTCCGGCACCGGCCGCCTTCCGCGGGGCAAGACAACCCGACCTTCTTCACAGCCCGGGGCTTGGCCATGACTCTGTGGACATTTACCATGCAGGCTTCGATGTGCTGCATGTTCTCTTGGATGCGCGCCTGTCACCAAGGCGTGGCCTTGGCCCATTCTTTCGCCGGAATGCCCGGATTGACCGGATTGCCGATCCTCAGCCCGCCGCGCCCGCCGGCCGACGTGCTGCCCTTTCCGGCGCGGCGCGTGGCGCGCGGCGGCGGGTTCGGCGGTGCATTGGGCGGACCGGCAGTGGTGATCCCGCTGGACCGGCGCTGACCTCCCGCTCACGCAATCGTGTAGACCCCGTGATTTGCCGTCGGCCGGCTGCGGACCTATGGTTAGTGGCAGGAATGGTCCGTTCGGGAGAGGGTCGATGCTGTTCAATTTCCCCACCGCGTCGCAGGCGCGCGAAGACGAGGTGACGCCGCGGGAGCTTTTCCTGTCGCGCCGCAGCCTGATGGCCGGTGGCGCCGCCGCGATGGCGCTGGGCAGCCTGCCGGTGTGGAGCGGCAACGCGCTGGCGGCAGCCTTCGAGGCGCCGACCACGATCAAGCCGGCAGATCCGAAGTTCGATCCGACGACGCCGATGAAGTCGGCCACCACCTATAACAACTTCTACGAGTTCGGCACCGGCAAGAGCGATCCGGCCGAGAATGCCGGCACGCTGAAGACCCGCCCGTGGGAAATCGCCATCGGCGGCGAGGTCGCCAAGCCGATGACCATCGGCATCGAGGATATGCTGAAATTCCCGATGGAGGAGCGCATCTACCGCCTGCGTTGCGTCGAGGGCTGGTCGATGGTGATCCCCTGGGTCGGCTTCCCGCTGGCCGAGCTGCTGAAGCGGGTGGAGCCGACCGGCAATGCCAAATACGTCGCCTTCCAGACCCTGAACGACCCGAAGCAGATGCCCGGCCTGCGCTCCTGGGTGCTGAATTGGCCCTATACCGAGGGGCTGCGGCTGGACGAGGCGATGCACCCCCTGACCCTGCTGGCCGTCGGCATGTATGGCGAGGTTCTGCCCAACCAGAACGGCGCACCGATCCGGTTGGTGGTGCCGTGGAAGTACGGCTTCAAGTCGATCAAGTCGATCGTCAAGATCACGCTGGTGAAGGACCAGCCGCCGACCGCCTGGAACAAGGCTCAGTCGAGCGAATACGGCTTCTACTCCAACGTCAATCCGGAGGTCGACCACCCGCGCTGGAGCCAGGCGACGGAACGGCGGGGGGGGGGAATTTCCCCCC
>NZ_LGQU01000080.1:0-23617 GCF_003115935.1 Azospirillum sp. TSH20 | reverse complement strand
CCCCCCCGGGGAGAGGGTCGGGGTGAGGGGGATGCACAGGAAGGATTTTTGGTAAAGGGCCGCCACGCGTCCCCCTCACCCTAACCCTCTCCCCGGGGGGGAGAGGGGACTGGACCGAGTAGGAAGGAACCGAAGATGCCGACCAGCGCGCCGTGGGATTCCCTGTGGATCGACCTGTCCGTCGCCACCATGAGTGATGCCGACGGTTACGGCGCCATCGCCGATGCGGCGGTTGGCATCAAGGACGGCCGCATCGCTTATGTCGGTCCGCGCGCCAATCTCACCGATGCGCCTGACGCGCTGGCGACCGAGGTCCATTCGGGGCAGGGCGGCTGGATGACCCCCGGCCTGATCGACTGCCACACCCACCTCGTCTATGGCGGCAACCGCGCCCGCGAGTTCGAGATGCGGCTGAACGGCGCCACCTATGAGGAGATCGCGCGGGCCGGCGGCGGCATCCTGTCCACCGTCACCGCCACCCGCGCCGCGACGGAGGACCAGCTTCTGGCCGCCAGCCTGCCGCGGCTGGACAGCCTGCTGGCGGAGGGCGTGACCACGGTGGAGGTGAAGTCCGGCTATGGCCTCGACACCGAGACCGAAACCCGCATGCTCTGCGTCGCCCGCCGGCTGGCCCAGGTCCGCCCGGTGGAGGTCCGCACGACCTATCTCGGCGCCCACGCCCTGCCGCCGGAGTTCAAGGGGAACGCCGACGGCTACATCGACCGCATCTGCACCGAGACTCTGCCGGCCATCGCCGAAGCCGGGCTGGCCGATGCGGTGGACGCCTTCTGTGAGGGGATCGGCTTCTCCGTCACCCAGACCCGGCGGGTGTTCGAGACGGCGAAGCGTCTCGGCCTGCCGGTGAAGCTGCATGCCGAACAGCTGAGCAATCTCGGCGGCGCCCGGCTGGTGGCGGAGTTCGGCGGGCTGTCGGCCGACCATATCGAGCATCTGGACGAGGAGGGCGTCGTCGCCATGGCCAACGCCGGCACGGTGGCGGTTCTGCTGCCCGGCGCCTTCTACGCCCTGCGCGAGACCAGGCTGCCGCCGATCGACCTGCTGCGCCGCCATGGCGTGCCGATCGCGCTGTCCACCGACAACAACCCCGGCACCTCTCCGGTCACCTCGCTTCTGCTGATGCTGTCGATGGGCTGCACCTTCTTCCGCCTGACCCCGGCGGAGGCGCTGGCCGGCATCACCCGCCATGCGGCGAAGGCGCTGGGCCTCAGCGACCGCGGCGTGATCGCGCCCGGCCTGCGCGCCGATCTGGCGGTCTGGCGCATCGAGCATCCGGCGGAACTGGCCTACGCCATCGGCCTCAACCCCTGCATGGCGGTGGTGAACGGCGGGGTGGTTCGTACTCCCCGCGTGGAGGCCGCATGAGCGACGTCATCTCCACCGCCCAGCCGCGCTACGCCCAAATCAAGGAGACCATCCGCCGCCGGATCAGCTCCGGCGCCTGGCCGGAGGGCTTCCAGATCCCGTCGGAGCACAAGCTGCTGGAGGAATTCTCGGTCAGCCGCATGACGGTCCACCGCGCGCTGCGCGACCTGACCGACGAGGGGCTGCTGACCCGCGTGCAGGGGCTGGGCACCTTCGTTGCCGAACGGCCGCCCAGCACCGACGTGGTGGAACTGCGCAGCATCGCCGACGAGATCGCCGAGCGCGGCAACGTCCATTCCTGCCGGGTGGAGCAATTGCTCGCGGTTACCGCCGATGCGGGGTTGGCGCGGCGCTTCAATCTGCCGGTCGGGGCGAGGCTGTTCCACTCCGTCGTCGTCCACAGCGAGAGCGACGTGCCGGTGCAGCTGGAGGAACGCTGGGTCAACCCGGCGGTGGCGCCCGACTATCTAGACCAGGACTTCACCCGCCAGACGCCGGGTGAGTACCTGATCCGGCTGGAATCCTCGCCGCAGGTCGAGCACGTCATCGAAGCGGTGTCGCCGACGCCGGAGATCGCCCGGCTGTTGGACATCCCCGTTACCGAGCCTTGTTTGCGCGTGACCCGCCGGACGTGGGTCGGGGGGCGGGTGGTGACGGTGGCGATGCTGATCCATCCCGGCAGCCGCTATCGGCTGGGCGCGCGCTTCCAGCTGCCGCCGCCTTAGCAACGTTAGACCCCCACCTAACCTCCCCCGCTGGGCGGGGGAGGGACTGCCGCCACCCTCCCGTACAAGCGCTTGCTCCCTCCCCCGCCCAGCGGGGGAGGGTTGGGGTGGGGGCAAGAGTCAGCACAACACGCATCCCCTCCCACCAGGAGCCATCCCCCATGTCATCCCGCCTCGACAACCAGCGCGTCATCCGTGCCCCGCACGGCCCCGAACTGAGCTGCAAGAGCTGGCTCGCCGAGGCGCCGATGCGCATGCTGATGAACAACCTCGATCCCGACGTTGCCGAACGGCCGCAGGAACTGGTCGTCTATGGCGGCATCGGCCGCGCCGCCCGCGACTGGGAGAGCTTCGACCGCATCGTCTCGGCGCTGAAGACGCTGAACGACGACGAGACCCTGCTGGTCCAGTCGGGCAAGCCGGTCGGCGTCTTCCGCACCCATGCCGACGCGCCGCGCGTGCTGATCGCCAACTCCAACCTCGTGCCGCGCTGGGCGACCTGGGAACATTTCAACGAGCTGGACCGCAAAGGTCTGGCGATGTACGGCCAGATGACCGCCGGCAGCTGGATCTACATCGGCAGCCAGGGCATCGTGCAGGGCACCTACGAGACCTTCGTCGAGGCCGGGCGCCAGCATTACAACGGCGACCTGAAGGGCAAGTGGATTCTGACCGGCGGCCTCGGCGGCATGGGCGGGGCGCAGCCGCTGGCCGCCACCATGGCCGGCGCCTGCATGCTCGCCGTCGAATGCCGCCCCAGCAGCATCGAGATGCGCATCCGCACCGGCTATCTCGACCGCCACACCGCCGACCTCGACGAGGCGCTGGCCTGGATCAACGAGGCCTGCGCGAAGGGCGAGGCGATCTCGGTCGGCCTGCTCGGCAACGCCGCCGACGTCTTCCCGGAACTGGCGCGCCGCGCCGCCACCGACATCAAGGCCCGGCCGCACATCGTCACCGACCAGACCTCCGCCCACGATCCGGTGAACGGCTACCTGCCGCAGGGCTGGACGCTGGAGGAGTGGGAAAGCGCCCGCGAAAGCCAGCCGGCCGCGGTGGCCGCCGCCGCCCGCAAGTCGATGCGGGTGCAGGTGGAGGCGATGCTGGTCTTCCATGCCATGGGCATCCCGACCGTCGATTACGGCAACAACATCCGGCAGATGGCGAAGGAGGAGGGGCTGGAGAACGCTTTCGACTTCCCCGGCTTCGTCCCCGCCTATATCCGCCCGCTGTTCTGCCGCGGCATCGGCCCCTTCCGCTGGGCGGCGCTGTCCGGCGATCCGGAGGACATCCGCAAGACCGACGCCAAGGTGAAGGAGCTGATCCCCGACGATCCGCACCTGCACAACTGGCTCGACATGGCGGCCAAGCGCATCCAGTTCCAGGGCCTGCCGGCGCGCATCTGCTGGGTTGGCCTGGGGCAGCGCCACCGCCTGGGCCTCGCCTTCAACGAGATGGTGAAGTCGGGCGAGCTGAAGGCCCCCATCGTCATCGGCCGCGACCATCTCGACAGCGGCTCGGTCGCCAGCCCGAACCGCGAGACCGAGGCGATGAAGGACGGCACCGACGCCGTGTCGGACTGGCCGCTGCTGAACGCGCTGCTGAACACCGCCAGCGGGGCGACCTGGGTCAGCCTGCACCATGGCGGCGGCGTCGGCATGGGCTTCTCGCAGCATTCCGGCATGGTCATCGTCTGCGACGGCAGCGACGCCGCGGCCAAGCGGATCGAGCGCGTGCTGTGGAACGACCCGGCCACCGGCGTGATGCGCCACGCCGACGCCGGCTATGACATCGCCATCGAGTGCGCCAAGGAGCAGGGACTGAACCTGCCGTTCCTGAAGTAAAGCGGGTGACGTGACTTCTCCCTCTCCCCCCGGGGAGAGGGAAGGGGCCCATGCGGAGCATGGGAAGGGTGAGGGTTGCGCAAGGAACCATGCGCTCCTTGATTCTTGACCTCACCCTCACCCTCCCCACGCCTGCGGCGTGGGTCCCCTCCCTCTCCCGGGGCGGGAAAGGGCATTTTCCTCACGCCCGTCGGATCAGCTCCGAATACCAGCGCGCGGACTCCTTCGGGATCCGCGCCTGGGTTTCGAAATCGACCCGGACGATGCCGAAGCGGGTGCCGTAGCCGCCGCCCCATTCGAAATTGTCCAGCAGCGACCAGACGAAATAGCCGCGCACGTCGGCGCCCAGCCCCTTCGCCTCCGCCATCGCGGCGATGTAGGCCTGGAGGTAGGCCAGCCGCTCCGCATCGACCACGCGGCCCTCGGCGTCCGGCATCTCCGCCGCCTTGGTGCCGTAGCCGTTCTCGGTGACGTAGATCGGCAACCGGTAACGCCGGGTCAGGTCGACAAGCGTCTCGCGGAAACAGCCGGGGTCATAGGGCCAGTCGATGGCCGTCCGCTTCATTCCCGGCGGCGGCGAGCCGAAGCCGAAGCCCCAGATCAGGCTGTCGTCCCGGCGACCATAGACCGGCGCGTAGTGGTTCAGTCCGAACCAGTCCACCGGCCGGGCGATGCGCGCCATGTCGCCGGGCTGGACGTACGGCTCGATGGCCTCGGCGATGCGGCGCGGATAGTGAGCCAGCAGTTGCGCGTCGGGGAAGGCGCGGTTCCAATGCTCGTCGAACAGGGCCGCCGCCTCGACATCCTCCGGCTTGTCGGTCTCCGGCCGCATCGGCTGCACGCTGTGCACCGCGCCGATGGAGGCCCCCGGCACCAGCGCCCTCAGCACATCGACCCCGGCGCCATGGGCGAGGTTGACGTGGTGGATCGTCTTCAGGTGGGCAGCGCGGTCGGCGATGCTGGGCGCGCCCCAGCCGAAGGCCCAGCCGAACAGGGTGAAGACCGAGAATTCGTTGAAGGTCGCCCAGCGCTTCACCCGGTCGCCATAGCGCCGCGCGCACAGCGCGGCATAGTCGGCGAACCAGCCGATGCTGTCGCGGGTGCCCCAGCCGCCCAGATCCTGCAAGGCCTGCGGCAGGTCCCAGTGATAGAGGCAGAGCCAGGGCTCGATCCCCTTCTCCAGCAGCCGGTCGATCAGCCGGTCGTAGAAATCCAGCCCCTTTTCGTTCGGCGCCCCCCGACCGCGCGGCAGCACCCGCGGCCAGGAGACGGAGAAGCGGTAGGCCTGCAAGCCCAGATCCGCCATCAGGTCCACATCCTGCGGCATCAGGTGGTAATGGTCGCAGGCGACGTCGCCGCTCTCGCCATTGTCGACCCGGCCCTTCAGCTTGCAGAAGCTGTCCCAGATGCTGGGCGCCCGCCCATCGGCCTCGGCCCCGCCCTCGATCTGATAGGCGGAGGTCGAAGCGCCCCACAGGAAGTCTTTGGGAAAAACCGGACGTTCGGCCATGACGGATCACCCGAATGGAGAGTGGTTGGATCCTACCCCTTTCCCGTCCGGGTGGAAGGGGCCAATCGTCGCTGCAGCGGGTGGCGTGGGGCACCACCATCCGTCGGGTAAAGCGTCACCATATCGCGGTCGACAGGACGGCGTGGCGCTCCTATGGTCACGCCGACCGGACGAGCGAATTCAAAAAGGGGATGGGCGCATCATGGCGAAGAAGGACGGAGTCAACGGCAAGGGCGGCCAGTTCAGCGGGACGCCGGCCGACCGGCTGGTCCGGCTGTGGCGCAACAACGACGAACGTTTCGGCGCCCTGCTGGACGAGGTGCTGGACGGCAACCGCCAGGGCGTGATCGAAGCCGCCCTGGGCAAGCTGCGCGAGGAGGAAGGCTACGACTTCATGGACGAGGTCGAGGCCTTCTCCGAGACGGCGCAGAGCACCGACGAGCATGGCGACCCCACCCTGTCCACCCTGTTCTGGGTGGCACTGGAGGTCGACGGCCGGCTGGACGAGCCGCCGTCGGTCGACGCCATCGAACGCGCGCTCGATTCGGCCGGTCTGCTGGAAAAGGCCGCCGACATGCGGCTGCTGCCGCTGTGGCTCGATCCGGAACCGCTGTCCTACCTTGAGGCCGCCGACCGCCGCACCCTGCTGCGCCGCCTGATCGACTCGCCCGAGGCGGCCGAGTCCTTCATGCGCGAGCAGGATCTGGTCGCCGCCCCCGACGATATCGGCACCCGCCTCGTCGGCGTTGTCGGTCTGGTGATCGAGGAGGATGAGGAGCGGGAGGGCGAGGCGATGCCCGACCCGCTGAACCTCGGATTCTCCGGCGAGGGCGAGGAGATGGAGATCGACCCCATCGAGCAGGAGCGCATCCGCCAGTCGATGGCCGCCTTCGCCGAGGCGGTCGCCACCGCCGACCCGCGGGTGAAGCGCTGCGAGCCGGTCGGTGGGCTGAACGACCTGCTGGACTTCACCGCCGAGGGCGTCTGGCCGGACGACACCGTGGCCAGCTTCGACGAGATCAACGACTTCCTCGACATCGCCGGCAACGAGACCGGCGACGGCATCCTCGACGTGACGGCGGAGCAGACGCCGGAGGGCCTGCAGGTGCGCGCCTACAACTCCGACGGCGTGCTGCTGGACGAGCGCAGCTTCGACCTGACCGGTGACCGGGCGGAAGAGGCGCTGGCCCTGATGAAGCGCCGCTGCCGCCGCGTCAGCGAGGGGTAATCCGCTTCCCGCAGCCCCCTCAACTCATCTCCTCCAGCCGCAGGGGCCTTTCCACCAGCAGGCGGAAACGGCCCCGGCCGGTCTTCTCGATGCGCAGGGGGCCGCGGCGGTCGGCCAGCCGGCGTTGCAGCAGGATCAGCCGCGCTTCCAGGTTCTCGGCGAGGTCGGGCAGCGGGATGTCGGGCGCCAGCCGCAGTTCGCGGTTGGTGAAGTCGGTGCGGCCCAGCGCGGTGTGGTCGCGCACCAGCTTCCACAGGATGGCGCCGGCCACCCCCTTGATCAGGTAGTCATGGTCGAGGAAGACGCTGTCGTCGCAGGCGTAATGGCGCACGGTGATCGGATCGCCGATTGCCGGCGCTCCGGCAACCGGAGCCGGCGCCTCTTCGGCCTCCGCGCCATGGGCCGGCGGCAGGCCGCGCATCAGCGCACCCAGCTGCGCGGCCAGCGTCGCCAGCGCGTCCTCGTCGTCATAGGTGAAGCGCATCTCCTGCGGGCTTTCCACGAACAACACGCCGGCCAGTTCGCCATGCTCCCCGCACGCCCCCTGATGCGCCGGGTTATGCGCCAGGATCGGCACTGCCAGTTGGCTGTGCGGCCGGTCCAGACCGGGGAAGGGGATCTCGCGCAAGAGGCCCGCTGCCGTCCCCTCCCGCATCGCCATGCTGTAGGCGACGTCGGTGGTCATGTGGGTGATGCGGATCGGCACCCGCTCGCGCGCCGCCATGCCGATCACCCCGTCGCCGGGCGCCACCTCCCAGCCGATGCCGCTGCCGCGGCTTGAGGCCTCATAGCCCAGCGCTGCGACGGTGAACAGCCGGCCGCTGGCGGCGTCGGGCAGCAGGATCAGCGCATGCTCCACGCCGAACAGATCGCGCAAGGCGGCGATGGCGCGGTCGAGCAGGTCGGACAGGTCTGCGGCGCCGCGCAACCCCTCGCAGGCGCGCCGGACCGCCGACAACAGGCTGCGCGGCCGGACCGGGGCGGGCAGGGGACGGCCGCCGGCGACCGCCTCGATCGCCACCACCCGGAACAGGTCGGCGCCGCGCAAGCGGAACACCTCCGCCATCCCGACATGGGAGGCGATGCCCGACAGCTTCGCCTTCATGCTCTCGAACAGCGGCCCGTCCGTCTCGGTGCGCAGATAGGCCAGCCGCAGCCGGTACTGCGCCCCGGTGGACGGGTCGATCACCTCCAGTTGGGCGTCCGGATTGGCCAGGATGTTGGCCCGCGTCTTGTTGAAGAACTGATAGGACAGGGCGATGTGGCCTGGATCGACGTAATGGACCTGCGACAGCTGCGACACGTTCGGCGTTCCCTCGGCGTCCGCCGTGGCGATGGTGCCGGGGATCACGCCCTCCAGGCAGGTCCGGATGGCGTCCAGGGTAAGAGCATTCTGGGGCAGGGGGCTGTTCATGCCGGAATCCGCTCGCCGGCCTTTGGTCCCGGCGTCTGGTCGAAGACCGCGGCGGGGTCCAGATGCAGCGCCACCAGATCGCTCGGATCGAACTCCATCACCGCCCGGACGAAGGCTTCCGTGAATCCCATCCCGGCCAGCTCTGCGATGAAACCGTCGATGTAGGGACCGGGCAGCGCCGCCTCTTCCACCGTCGGCGCCACCATGGTGGCAGCGTCGTCCTTGATCTGAATGGACCGGTGGGTGCTGGGTTCGGTGAAGACCACGGCCAGCCGCCCGGTCTCGGCGACGGCGGCGACCAGCGCGGCGTTGGCGCGCCCGTCGATCAGCACGGTCAACCGCTCGCCGCCCGGCGACACCCGCGCCGCCACGGCTCTGGCCACCAGCGGGCGCCCGTCGCGGTCACTGGTCGCAACATTGACGCTGAGGCTGCGGTCCAGGAAGTGCCGGACCGTCTCGTCCAAACCCCTCACCTGCCGCATGTTCCGCCGCTCCGCATTGCCGACCAGCCGTCAGCATAGCGCCGCCGCCGGCCCGGCGGCAAACCAACCGAAGGACGTCATCCATCGGCGAAGCTTGCGGCGGAGCCTGTTCAGGCCCCCGGTGCCACCACGAAACAGGCCATGCCGATGTTGACCAGTCCGCTGCAGGCGCTGGCGGCATCCTGCTGCGACAGGCCGGACAGGCGGGCGCGATAGAGCGGACCGGTCTGGGTATCCACCGCCTGGACGACCCGTTGCGAACGCGACAGCACCGGCATGGAATTGCGGGCGCGGTCGATCACGCGCTGGCTGTCGTCGGGCGAGCGGAAGGCGCCGAGCTGCACCGTCCACACCCCGCCGCCGGCGGTCGCCGCCCCGCTCATCGTCGCCACCGGACGCGGCGCCGGAGCATCCGGAGTCGAGGTATCGGGCGCTACCACCCGCACCGCCGGTGCCGGCGTCGGTGCAGGAGCCGGCAGGGCGGCCACGGCGATCGGCGGCCGACTCGCCGCCGGGCGGCTGCTGGCGGGAGGGGTGTAGGAAGGCGCCGGGTTGACCGGGGCCGAATAGGAGGAGGACGGCCGGGCATAGGGCGAACCGTAATCCGGCGGCGAATCGGACGACGGCGCGCTGACCAGCACGATGTCGGCGCCGTTGGGCGCCGGGGTGCGGTTCAGCCGCGGCCCGACCGACGCGATGTAGCGGCGCGTCTCGCCCGGCAGGCCGCGCTTGCCGGCCAGATAGTCGCCGTAACAGCCGGGACCGCAGTTGTAGGCGCCAAGGAAGCCCGGCGCGCCGAACAGGTTGTACATCTCGCGCAGATACGCGGTGCCGGCGATGATGTTGTCATGCGGATCGAAGGGGTCGGAGCCCAGATTGTGCTTGCGCCGCATTTCGTCATAGGTCGCCGGCATCACCTGCATCAGCCCCATGGCGCCGGCCTTGCTGACGATGGGCTTGCCGTTGACGGTGGTGCGCCCGCCGCTTTCCTGGCGGATGACCTCGCGGATCCACAGCTCCGGCATGTCGAAGCGCTTGGAGGCTTCCGCGACATGCGCGTCGATTTCCTCCGGCGAGGCGACGCGATGTGTGCCCCCGCCGCTGGCGCAGGCGCTCAGCAGGGCGGTCAAGGCGGCGCAGGTCAGCAACGGCTTCAGGCGACGCACGGAACCCCCGGTCATCGTTCAGTTCAACTTTAGGATAAGCCCGATTTGGAGGTAGAGACCTTTGCACATTCCCGGCCCGCCGTAAACCGTCCCAGCTGTGACCTTCGACGCGGCCGGAGAGCGCGGGAGGGGAGGGGGCTTCCAATCCTTCGGACGGACAAGCGGCCGTCCGGGTATCTGCCGTCCGGCGCAGCCTATGCCGGGATTTCCCTTGCCTGGGTTTAAAGGGCGATCAGCTCTCGCGATCGTCGTCGGGATCGCGGCGGGTGGTGAGTTCGCGCATCAGCCGTTCCTTGGCGGTCTTGCGGCTTGGCCGGCTGCCGCCACGCCCGAACAAGCCGCCTCTCAGCCCGCCCAGCAGGCCGCCGGCTTTCGGCTCCTCCTCCGGCTCCTCGGCCATCTGGGCGCGTTCCGCCTCGCGCCGGGCCAGCATAGCGGCGCGGTCGACCAGCGGGTTGCGCAGCCGGTGCGGCAGCGCCCTGAAGGCGAGGTTGGCGCGTTCCAGGTCGGCCAGATCCTCGGTGGAGCGGGCGATGCGCAGCGCCACCCGCAGCAGGTCGAGTCGCCACGCATCCTCCGGCGCATGCGGCAGCGTCTCCGCCGCCGCCAGCAGGGTATCCAGCCCCTTGCCGGTCAGCGCGCTGGTGGATCGTTCGCTGCTGGATTTATCGGTGTCGCGGTCCCGTCCCATTCCGTCATCATTGCTGTCGCGCTGAAGGCGGACTTTAGGACGGCTCGACAGGATTTGTCTGCCCCCATGCGGAGACCACACCATTCGGGTGGGGGAGGGCACCCCACTCCGTCGGCTTCAATCGCGAAACGCTACGACGATCATGCGGTCGGAAGCCTTGGCCGGTTTGAAGAACGGCCTCAAAGGCTGGTTCGACGTGTGGACGCCGGTAAACCCCGTCGGGAAGTTATGTGTCCTTTTGAATTGCGCAGCGCCAAGAGGAACATCGGTCTGATAGTCGAAATAGGTTAGCTGTCCATTATCGCGCACAGCTGCGATCCAATGCGCACCAATAATCTGTTTGAAGTCGCTGTTGTATTTTCCCACAAGAACAAGGAAGTAGGCCCCATCCGGATATCCATTCATGAAATGCTCTGCGGCGGGGATCATCAATGGGTTGTCTTGCGAGCCGTTCACGACGATGTTCTGGCAACCGCGTGAGCGGAGATAGCTCACAATCCCTTCGACCTGTCCCTGAATGTAGCGGGCGGAGTCGATCTTCGTTCCGTTTCTCTTTTCCTGATATCGGACGAAGATTTGCGAAACGAACTCGCCACTGAACGGAGCGTTGACGTTGCCGCCGACAATCGTGTTCAGTTCCTGCATGATGGTTCCATAGTTCTCGTCCATCAGGCCGGCCAGGGCACAGACGGCGCAATTCGATTCCGCCACCATTCCGTTCGGCGCGTTGTTAACTGGCATTTCCCGCACTCCATTCGACCTTCGGCTGTGCGGATGCTCTCAAAGAAATGTTCGGCCGGTCAACCAAAGTCTTGCGGCAGATCACGAAATAAAAACGACCCC
This sequence comes from Azospirillum sp. TSH20, assembly GCF_003115935.1. Classification (NCBI taxonomy): domain Bacteria; kingdom Pseudomonadati; phylum Pseudomonadota; class Alphaproteobacteria; order Rhodospirillales; family Azospirillaceae; genus Azospirillum; species Azospirillum sp. TSH20. Next base: position 12,331 of record NZ_LGQU01000080.1, on the reverse strand, counting down.
CTCCCCGTCGCCGGGAAGAGGGCTGCAAGTCAGTCGGGGAAATGCGCGGCTGGATGCCGGCAACCATGCCGACACCCACGGGGATGGGCGCGGCATCTCGAAGCCGGCCCCTCCGCTTTCCAGCGGAAGGACCGGAAAACTCACCTCATTCCGCGGCCTGCGCCACGGTCAGGCCCAGCCGCTTGGCGACGCCCTCGCCATAGGCGGGGTCGGCGGCCAGGAAGTGCTTCAGCTGGCGCTGCTGGATGAACAGCGGGGCCTTGCCCAGGCTGCCGGCGATGTTGTCCATCAGGCGGTCCTGAGCCTCGGCACCGATCAGGCGGAACAGCGCGCCGGACTGGGCATAGTCGTCGTTGCCTTCGCGGTGGTCATAGGCGGCGGCGTCGCCGCTGATGCGCAGCGGCGGCTCGCTGGCAACCCCGGTCTGGGCCGGGCCGCCGAAGCTGTTCGGCTCGTAGTTTGGCCGGCCGCCGCCGTTGCCGTCGACCCGCATGGCGCCGTCGCGCTGGTAGTTGTGGACCGGGCAGCCCTGCGGCTTGTTCACGGGGATCTGCGCGTAGTTGCCGCCCAGCCGGTAGCGGTGGGCGTCGGCATAGGCGAACAGCCGGCCCTGCAGCATCTTGTCCGGGCTGAAGGAGATGCCGGGCACCACGCTGGCGGGGCTGAAGGCGGCCTGCTCGGTCTCCGCGAAGAAATTCTCCGGATTGCGGTTCAGCACCAGCTCGCCGATCTCGATCAGCGGATAGTCGGCATGAGGCCACACCTTGGTCAGGTCGAACGGGTTGATGCGGTAGGCGTCGGCCTCGGCCTCCGGCATGATCTGCACCGAGACGGTCCAAGCCGGGAAATCGCCGTCCTCGATCGAGGCGTACAGGTCGCGGGTGGCGTGGTCGGGGTCGATGCCGGCCATCGCGGTCGCCTGCTCGGCGGTGAAGTTCTCGATGCCCTGGCGGGTCTTGAAATGGTACTTGACCCAGAAGCGTTCGTTCGCCGCGTTGATCCACGAGAAGGTGTGGCTGCTGAAGCCGTCCATGTGGCGATGGCTGCGCGGGGTGCCGCGGTCGCTGAACAGGATGGTCAGCTGGTGCATCGTCTCCGGTGACAGCGAGAAGAAGTCCCACACGGCGGTGGGGTCCTTCAGGTTGGTGGCCGGGTTGCGCTTCTGGGTGTGGATGAAGTCGGGGAACTTCAGCGGATCGCGCAGGAAGAAGACCGGTGTGTTGTTGCCGACCAGATCGTAGTTGCCTTCCTCCGTATAGAACTTCACCGCGAAGCCGCGCGGGTCGCGCTCGGCATCGGCGGAGCCCTTTTCGCCGCCAACGGTGGAGAAGCGCAGGAAGACGCCGGTCTCCTTGCCGACCGTCGACAGGAAGGCTGCCTTGGTCCATTGCGTCACGTCGCGGGTGACGCGGAAGGTGCCGTAGGCGCCGGCGCCCTTGGCATGCACAACGCGCTCCGGAATGCGTTCGCGGTTGAAGTGGGCCAGCTTCTCGATCAGGTGGAAATCCTGCAGCAGCAGCGGACCGCGCGGCCCGGCGCTCAGCGAATTCTGGTTGTCGGGAACGGGCTGGCCGAAGCTGGTGGTCAGGGTGCTCATCCGGGTCATCCTCGTTGGGGCGGTGTCGCCTGAAGCGGCGTCATTGTCTGTGCGCTATCATTGTCTCGCCCCTGGTTATCCGGCGTCTTGAACGATATATCCAAGACATAGAAGGAAATGCACCAATAGGCTCCACCTATGAATCTCTCCGGCCTGTCCCTGCGTGACCTGGAATATGTCGTCGCCGTCGCCGAGCTGCGCCATTTCGGCCGCGCCGCCGAACGCTGCGCCGTCAGCCAGCCATCGCTGAGCGCCCAGATTCGCAAGCTGGAAGAAGCCCTTGGCCTGTCGCTGTTCGAACGCACCAGCCGTAAGGTCCTGTTGACCCTGCGCGGCGAGGCCATCGTGGCGCAAGCCCGCGTGGTGCTGGAGGAGGCGCGGCGGCTTCTGACGCTGGCCGACGGGTCGGACGGGGCACTGACCGGCCGGCTGCGGCTGGCGGCGATCCACACGCTGGGCCCCTACCTGTTTCCCCACATCCTGCCGGCGCTGCGTACGACCTGGCCCGACCTGACCCTGATCCTGTCGGAAGGCCGCACCGACAGCCTGCTGGAGGAATTGCGCGACGGCCGGCTCGACGCCGTGCTGCTGGCCCTGCCGGTGGAGGGCGACGGGCTGGCGGCCGAACCGCTGTTCTTCGAGCCGTTCCTGCTCGCCCATCCTGCCGGCCACCGTCTCTGCGCCATACCCGGCCTGTCGCTGAGCGACCTCGACCCGGCGGAGCTTCTGCTGCTGGAGGAGGGGCACTGCCTGCGCGATCAGGCACTGGCCGCCTGCGGTCTCAGCGCGCGGGGCGGCGGCGTCCATGCCACCGGACTGGAGACGCTGCGCCACATGGTGGCGGCGGGGGCCGGCTGCACGCTGATGCCGGTCCTGGCGGTCAAAGGGGCGGCCAAGGGGGAGGATGGCCGCGCCGCCACGGTCGGCGGGCTGGTGGAATACCGTGCCTTCGACGGTCCGCATCCGCCCGGCCGCGTCATCGGTCTGGTCTGGCGCGCCAGCGACCCGCGCGACCGTGGCCTGCGTCAACTGGCAGACTTGTTGCGCCGCGACCTGCCGGCCGGCACGGAGCCCGCCCTATCCCAAAGAGATGACTGACGGGGGGAAGGAACAAGCGCCCATCGGCCGGGTTGAAGGCTCCGCCCGCTCTCCTCACTGTTCAGGGGACGGGTGCGACTTTCGATACAGGCGGAGAAACGGGCGATCATGGCGAATATCCTGAAACAAGCGACACGGCTCGGTGAAGGATTGCCCTTTCCGTTGGGCGCGACCTGGGACGGGCTCGGCGTCAACTTCGCGCTGTTTTCCGCCAACGCGACGAAGGTCGAACTGTGTCTGTTCGATGAAAGCGGCGAGGAGGAGCTTGAGCGCATCGAGCTTCCCGAATTCACCAACGAGATCTGGCACGGTTACCTGCCGGACGCCCGTCCCGGCCTGCTCTACGGCTACCGCGTGTACGGCCCCTACGAGCCGGAGAACGGCCACCGCTTCAACCCGAACAAGCTTCTGCTCGACCCCTATGCCAAGGAGCTGGTCGGCGAGATCCGCTGGAACCCGGCCCATTTCGGCTATGTGATGGAATCGGGCGACGACCTGACCTATGACGAGCGCGACAGCGCGCCCTTCATGCCGAAATGCAAGGTGATCGACCCGGCCTTCACCTGGGGCCGCGACCACAAGCCCGGCACCGCCTGGGACCGCACCATCTTCTACGAAACCCATGTGAAGGGCTTCACCAAGCTGCACCCGGCGGTGCCCGACAGCCTGCGCGGCACCTATGGCGGCATGGCGGTGAAGGAGGTGGTCGACTACATCAAGTCGCTCGGCGTCACCTCGGTGGAGCTTCTGCCGGTCCATGCCTTCGTCCAGGACCAGCATCTGGTCGACAAGGGGCTGGCCAACTACTGGGGCTACAACTCCATCGGCTTCTTCGCGCCGGAACCGCGCTATGCCGCGTCGGGCAACGCCATCAAGGAATTCAAGGAGATGGTGGCGCATCTCCACAATGCCGGGCTGGAGGTGATCCTCGACGTCGTCTACAACCACACGGCCGAGGGCAATGAACGCGGGCCAACGCTGTCCTTCAAGGGCATCGACAACGCCTCCTACTACCGCCTGATCCCGGACCAGCAGCGCTACTACATCAACGAGACGGGGACCGGGAACACCGTCAATCTCAGCCACCCGCGCGTGCTGCAGATGGTCACCGACAGCCTGCGCTATTGGGCGACGGAGATGCATGTCGACGGCTTCCGCTTCGACCTCGCCACCATCCTCGGCCGCGAACCCTACGGCTTCGACGAGGGCGGCGGCTTCCTCGACAGCTGCCTGCAGGACCCGATCCTCAACAGCGTCAAGCTGATCGCCGAGCCGTGGGACTGCGGCCCCGGCGGCTATCAGGTCGGCAACTTCCCGCCGGGCTGGGCGGAGTGGAACGACCGTTACCGCGACACCGTCCGCGCCTTCTGGAAGGGCGACGAGGGCAAGCTGCCGGAGGTGGCGCCGCGGCTCTGCGGCTCTGCCGACCTGTTCGACAAGCGCGGGCGCAAGCCCTGGGCCAGCGTGAACTTCATCACCGCCCATGACGGCTACACGCTGAACGACCTCGTTTCCTACAACGACAAGCACAACGAGGCGAACGGCGAGGGCAACAACGACGGCCACTCCCACAATCTGTCCTGGAACCATGGGGTGGAGGGGCCGACCGACGATCCGGAGATCAAGGCGCTCCGTGAACGGCAGAAGCGCAACATGCTGGCGACGCTGCTGCTGTCTCAGGGCTCGCCGATGCTGCTGGCCGGCGACGAGTTCGGCAACACCCAGCACGGCAACAACAACGCCTATTGCCAGGACAACGAGACGGCGTGGCTGAAGTGGGACGGCATCGACGAGGACGGGCAGGCTCTGATCGAGTTCGTCCGCCGCGTCGTCGCGGTTCGCCAGTCCTTCCCCATGCTGCGCCGCGGCCGCTTCCTGTCCGGTGAATACAATGCCGAGTTCGACGTGAAGGACGTCACCTGGCTGACCCCGGCCGGCGACGAGATGGACGAGAGCCATTGGCACGACGGCAATGCCCGTTGCCTGGGCATGCTGCTCGACGGCCGCGGGCAGGCCAGCGGCATCAAGCGCCCGGCGATGGACGCCACCCTGCTGCTGGTCATCAACGCCCACCATGACGTGGTGGAGTTCACCCTGCCGGAGGTGACCGGCGGCAGCGTCTGGCGCTGTCTGCTCGACACCAACCTGCCCGACCCCGACGAGGTGCCGCGCGTCAACACCGGCGAAGGCTACATCGTCACCGGCCGGTCGCTGCTGCTGCTGGCCCTGGAACCGGAAGGCAAGACCTCCTTCGCGCTGCGCCGCGCCGCCCGCGCGCTCCGCAGCGTCGCCGAGAGCCCGACCGCGGTGTCGTCCTATGGCGAGGAGACCACGGAAGAGGAGAAGCCGGCGGAACCGGTGGAGGTGAAGGAACCGGTGAAGGCCGAAGCGGTGGCGGAGCCTGCGCCGGTGAAGAGCGAAGCGCCCGCGAAGAAACCCACCTGACCTATCTCCTAATCCCCCTCTCCCCCCGGGGAGAGGGGATTCTCCGGCTTCCGGATCCCCCGCCATGAAACTCTTCGAATGCCAGAACTGCCACCAGCCGCTCTATTTCGAGAACACGCTGTGCGAGCGCTGCGGGCACCGGCTCGGCTATCTGCCGGATGTGGGGACGCTGTCGGCGCTCGACCCCACCGACCATGACGGGGTGTGGAGCGCGCTCGCCACCAGCGAACCGCTCTACAAGTTCTGTGCGAATGCGGATCTCGACGCCTGCAACTGGATGCTGCCGGCCGACTCCGCCGACACCCACTGCGCCGCCTGCCGGCACAATCGCACCATACCCGACCTGTCCGACACCGCCAACCTCACGCGCTGGCGCAAGTTGGAGTTGGCGAAGCATCACCTGTTCTACACCCTGACCAACCTGAAGCTGCCCCTGCAGAGCCGGATCGACAACCCGGAGGAAGGTCTCGCCTTCGACTTCCTGACCGACACCGTCGCCGCCGACGGCACGGTGACGCCGGTGCTGACCGGCCATGCCAACGGCCTGATCACCATCAACGTCGCCGAGGCCGACGATGCCGAGCGCGAGAAGCGCCGCACCGAGATGGGCGAGCCCTACCGCACGCTGCTCGGCCATTTCCGCCACGAGAGCGGTCATTACATCTGGGACCGGCTGGTGCGCGACGACCCGGCGCTGCTGGAGCGCTTCCGCGCCCTGTTCGGCGACGAACGGCAGGATTATGGCGAGGCGCTGAAGCGCCATTACGCCGACGGCGCCCCGGCCGACTGGCAGGCGAATTTCGTCAGCACCTATGCCACCGCCCACCCGTGGGAGGATTTCGCCGAGACCTGGGCGCACTACCTGCACATCGTCGACACGCTGGAAACGGCCCGCGCCTTCGGTCTGCGGGTTCGCCCACGCATCACCGAAGGGGCGGAACTGGAGGCGGAGGTCGACTTCAACCCCCACAAGGCCCGGCGGATCGAGGATCTGATCGACCTTTGGCTGCCGCTGACCTACGCGGTGAACAGCCTGAACCGCAGCATGGGCCAGCCGGACCTGTACCCCTTCATCCTGTCGGCCGCAGTGATCGAAAAGCTGGGCTTCATGAACGGGATGGTGCGGGGGCTGGAGGGACGTTAGACCCCCACAACCGTCCGCACCCAGCGCACCGCGCGGTTGCGGCCGTCGCGCTTGGCCTTGTAGAGCGCGGAGTCGGCATGGCGCATCACCGTCGCCATGTCGCTGTCGTCCTCCGGCCAGGAGGCGATGCCGATGGAACAGCCGACGCGGACCGTCTCGCCGTTGAACGACACCGGCTCGTTGACGGCGGCGATGATGCGCGCCGCCAGTTCCTCGGTGTCGGGAGCCGGGCGGTCGGCGCGGCGGGGAAGCACGGCGGCGAATTCGTCGCCGCCCAGCCGGGCGACCACGTCGTCGTCGCGGAAGATGCTGGCCAGCCGGCCGCCGATCTGGCGCAGCACGGCGTCGCCGGCATCGTGGCCCAGCCGGTCGTTCACCGGCTTGAAACCGTCCAGGTCGATGTACATCACCGTCGCCGATCCGCCGCCGCCGCCGGTCGACGCCTCGACATACTGTTCGAAGTAACGCCGGTTCGGCAGCGCGGTCAGCCGGTCCTCGTAGGCGATGTCCTCCAGCCGCATCAGGGCGACGTCCTTGTTGGTCAGGCTGTCCACCATCTCCCGCAGCGCCACCGACAGCCGGCGGATCTCCGCCGCACCGCCGACATCGGGGATCGCCACGCCGCGCTCGCCCTTGCCGATGCGCTCGGCGGCGTCGGCGATGGCGCCCAGCGGCCGGGCGATGCGTCCGGCGGCGAACCAGCCGATGCAGCTGAACAGCAGGGCCAGCACCGCGCCGGACCCGATGATCGTCAGCCGCAGGCGGTCGGTTTCGGCATAGACGATATCGGCCGGCTGGCGGGCGACGACGGTCCAACCCAGCCCGGCGTAATCGTGCAGCCCCTTGCCGTGGGCCACGCCGGTGACATAGGTGACGCCGTCGGGCCAGACCTCGCTGCTCCAGCCGTCGCGCAGCTTGGCGGTCAGCGTCGGCACCGGCAGGGGCTTGCCGACCGCCGAATCGGGACCGATCAGCACGGTGCCGTCGGCCGACAGGATGTAGAGCGTCAGCCCCTTGCGGTCGGACAAGGGCTCGATCAGCTGCCGGATCGAGGCGTGGGCCCATTCCCAGCTGTAATGGGCGGCCAGCACGCCGACCGTGGTGCCGTCCGCCTTCTGCAGCGGGGCCGACACGTCGACGAATTTCGGTGTTTCGCCCTTCAGGTACGGCACCTTGCCACGCAGGGCCACCGCCTCGTGCACGTCGCCGACGAACAGGCCCTTCATGCCTTCCTGATGGACCGGGCGGCTGGCGATGTCGGCCCCCAGCAGCAGCCCGTTGGAGGCCGCCACCACCCGCCCGTCGGCGTTGGTCATGCCGATCCAGGCGATGGTCGGGTCGCGGCGCTTCAGCTCGTCGATGGTCGATTGCGCCACCGCCGGGTCCTTCAGCGCGTCGATCCGTGACAGCGCGGCGATCTGGTTGGCGCGCGCCCACATGGTCAGATCGAGCTGCCGCGCCAGCGATTGCGCCAGCCCGGTCATCGAATTGCCGATCTCCTTCGCCAGCGCGTCGGCCGCGCCATTGCCGACGACCAGCCCCTTCACCAGAGTCGACCCGAGCAGCAGCACGGCGACGGTGACGGCCACGGTCATCCGCAGGCCGAAGGCCCGGCGCGGAACACGGATGGTGGCGACATGGTGTCCGGCGGTCCGGCCGCTTGGCTGTCCAAGGGGCGACATCGTGGCAAGATCCTTATCAAGCGGCGCCGGCCGAGCCGGGTGGGAGACGATCAGTGCAGACACTGTATCATCCCAGCCCTTTATAAAGGGTCAAGCGGAACCGAAGCGATGCATTTACAATGTAAAAGGGAAAATTGCCGAACTTCCAGCACGTCCCGGACGTACGTCAGCCAAAAAAGTTTGCGAAGCTGACTTTCAGCATATTGCGTAAAAGAGAAAAGGCCGCTAGCTATACAGCCGCGGCCCGAGTTTAGGGAGGAAACGCCTGAAAGGCGATCGAAAAAACAAATAATGCTGCGTCGCCGAAAATCCAGCCCGATGTGGCTGGATTTTTCGTTTCAGCCGCAAGAATCTTCGCCAATATCGGTGTTGCCCCGGCGGAAGGGGGATTCCCCAAACGGTTGGTTGCGCTATCATGTCAGCCCAACGAACCAGACAGCCGGGAAGACTCCTCATCATGAAACGGCGTGCGTTCCTCTCCAGCGCCGGTGTCGGCATTGCCGCCGCCGGAACCGCCGCGACCATCGCGGCTCCGGCCATCGCCCAGACCTCCCAGCCGGAGATCAAGTGGCGCATGGCGTCGAGCTATCCCAAGAGTCTCGACACCATCTATGGCGCGGCGGAGTTCATCGCCAAGCGGGTGTCCGACGCCACCGACGGCAAGTTCCAGATCCGCACCTTCGCGGCGGGCGAGATCGTCCCGGCGCTGCAGGTGCTGGACGCGGTGCAGAACGGCACGGTCGAGTGCGGCCAGTCGGCGGCCTATTTCTATGTCGGCAAGGATCCGACCTTCTGCTTCGACACCGCCATGCCCTTCGGCCTGAACACGCGCCAGCACATCGCCTGGATGATGCATGGCGGCGGTCTGGAGCTGATGCGGGAGGTGTTCAAGGATTACAACATCCACCACATCCCCGCCGGCAACACCGGCGCCCAGATGGGCGGCTGGTTCCGCAAGGAGATCAAGAGCCTGGAGGATCTGAAGGGGCTGAAGATGCGCATCGGCGGTCTGGTCGGCCAGATCCTGACGCCCTTCGGTCTGGTGCCGCAGCAGCTCGGCGGCGGCGACATCTATCCGGCGCTGGAACGCGGCACCATCGACGCGGCGGAGTTCGTCGGTCCCTATGACGACGAGAAGCTGGGCTTCCACAAGGTCGCCAAATACTACTACTACCCCGGCTGGTGGGAGGGTTCGGCCCAGATCCCGCTGATGTTCAACATGCAGGCCTGGGAACAGCTGCCGAAATCCTACCAGACCATCCTGGAACAGGCCTGCTGGGAAGCCAACAGTTGGATGATCGCCAAGTACGACACGCTGAACGCCTCGGCGCTGAAGCGGTTGGTCGGCGGCGGCGCCGTGCTGCGCCCCTTCCCGCGCGACATGATGCAGGCCTGCGAGAAGGCGGCGTTCGAATTTTACGACAAGCTCGCCGCCGGCAACCCGCGCTTCAAGAAGGTCTATGACGGCTGGAAGCCCTTCCTGGAGCAGGAGCGGCTGTGGTTCCGCGTCGCCGAGAACGGCTTCGACAGCTTCGTCTACAGCCAGTCGGCGCAGCAGCGCTGAGTCGCGTCGCGGGGCGGACCGCCTGCGGCGATTCGCCCCGCCTTTCGTTGAAAAGGCTGATTTTTTCAGGTCTTTCTGTCCGCAATCTCGATCATTGGTCTTCTCAATCGCACGCGAATGGAGCACACTGCCGGTCTAAGCGTGGGCATTGCCTTCGCAGTTGCACAAAATTTCAGCAAAGCGTTGAATTGATCACGACATAGTCATTCCTCTTGTCTATTTTCTTAAACGCGTGGTACCGTCAGGGTCAGAAAGACGGACCGGACCGGGGTGGCGTACCCGGATCCAGGTCGCCTGTGACGGGAGCGGACGGATGGACGGCGGGATGATCGCGACGACAGATACCCTGGTGCGCTTTTCCGGGGTGCAGAAGACCTACGATGGCGAGCATCTCGTGGTGAAAAGCCTCGATCTCGACATTCGCAAGGGCGAATTCCTGACGCTGCTGGGGCCGTCGGGGTCGGGCAAGACCACCACGCTGATGATGCTGGCCGGGTTCGAGGTGCCGACCCATGGCGACATCTTCATCGGCGACCGGCCGATCAAGAACACGCCGCCGCACAAGCGCGACATCGGCATGGTCTTCCAGAACTACGCCCTGTTCCCCCACCTGACGATCGAGGAAAACGTCGCCTTCCCGCTGTCGGTGCGCGGCGTTCCGAAGGCGGAGGTGAAGGAGCGGGTTCGGGCCGCGCTCGACATGATCAAGCTCGGCAACCTCGCCGGCCGCCATCCCGGTCAGCTGTCGGGCGGCCAGCAGCAGCGCGTGGCGCTCGCCCGCGCCCTGGTCTTCAACCCGGCGCTGGTGCTGATGGACGAGCCGCTGGGCGCGCTCGACAAGCGCCTGCGCGAGCATATGCAGCTGGAGATCAAGCGCCTGCACGAGACGATGGGCCTGACCGTCGTCTACGTCACCCACGACCAGGGGGAGGCGCTGACGATGTCCGACCGCATCGCGGTCTTCAACGACGGCATCGTCCAGCAGATCGACAGGCCGGATGCGCTGTACGAGCGGCCGGTGAACAGCTTCGTCGCCAACTTCATCGGCGAGAACAATGTCCTGAGCGGCGTTGTCGAAAATATCGAACAGGGCTGGGCGCGGGTGAGGCTCGATGCCGGCGGGTCCGTGGTGGCGCAGGCGGTGAACATCGGCGGCGCCGGCAACCGCACCTCGCTGTCGCTCCGGCCGGAGCGCGTCGCCATCGAAACCGGCGACAGCGGCGACAGCGACATGAACCGGCTGCCGGCGACGCTGACCGACCTGATCTATCTCGGCGACCACACGCTGGCGGTGCTGAACACGCCGGCCAACCCGGAATTCATGGTCAAGCTGCCGGCCGGCTCCTATGCCGGTCTTGCGCCGGGCCAGAATGTCTACATCGCGTTCCGCCCGGAGGACTGCCGGGCGCTCGATCCGGTCTGAGGACGTGGTTCCTCGGCGCCAGGATGCCTTTCAGCAACAACAACCACGACGAATAAGGACGGGGAATCATGTCGAAGATTAAGGTGGCTCTCGGTTTCGCTGCGACCTTCACCGCCCTCACGGCCCTGGCTTCGGCCGCAAGCGCCCGCGACCTGACCGTCGTGTCGTGGGGCGGCGCCTATCAGGACGTCCAGAAGAAGGTGTATTTCGGTCCGTTCAAGGAGACCGGCACCCCGATGAACGACGAATCCTGGGACGGCGGCGTCGGCGTCCTGCGCGCCAAGGTCCAGGGCGGCGCCTCCACCTGGGACGTGGTCCAGGTCGAGAGCGAGGAACTGGCGCTGGGCTGCGACGAGGGCCTGTACGAGAAGATCAACTACTCCAAGATCGGCGGCGAGGACATCTATCTGCCGGCCACGGTCAATCCCTGCGGCGTCGGCGCCATCGTCTATGACTTCGTGCTCGGCTACGACAAGGACAAGCTGAAGGACGCGCCGAAGAGCTGGGCCGATTTCTTCGACACCAAGAAGTTCCCGGGCAAGCGCGGCCTGCGCCAGGGCGCCAAGACCACGCTGGAAATCGCGCTGATGGCCGACGGCGTGGCCCCGGCCGACGTCTACAAGGTGTTGGGCACCGAGGCCGGTATCGACCGCGCCTTCAAGAAGCTCGACACCATCAAGAACGACATCGTCTGGTGGAAGGCCGGCGCCCAGCCGCCGCAGCTGCTGGCCTCGGGCGAAGTGGCGATGACCTCGGTCTACAACGGCCGCATCGACGCCGCCAACAAGAACGAGAAGAAGAACTTCGGCATGGTGTGGAACGGCGCGCTCTACACCATCGACAGCTGGGTGATCCTGAAGGGCAGCCCGAACCAGGACGCCGCCTACAAGTTCCTGAACTTCGTCGGCAAGGCGGAGAACCAGGCCAAGCTGTCCGAAGGCATCGCCTACGGCACGTCGAACAAGAAGGCCCCGTCGCTGCTGCCGAAGGCCGTTCTGGCCGACCTGCCGACCGCGCCGGACAACATGAAGAACGCGATCGAGATCAACACCGACTTCTGGCTGGAGAACATCGACCGCCTGACCGAACGCTTCAACAAGTGGGCGGCGAAGTAAGCTTACCCAGCGACACCCCAGAAAACCCCCTCTCCCCCCGCTCACGCGCAAACTTTGTTTGCGCTGACGCGACAGGCGGACCTCCGGTCCGCCGAAAGCGGGGAGAGGGGCGGGGTGAGGGGGACGCACAGCGGCACACATCGGGCCGAAATGTGCTTCCCACTTCAGTTTTTTGGCGGATCACTTCCCGCCCTTCGGTGACTGGACGCCTCGCGTCCCCCTCACCCTAACCCTCTCCCCGGGGGGGGGGGGGGGGGGGATGG
>NZ_LGQU01000040.1:0-23892 GCF_003115935.1 Azospirillum sp. TSH20 | reverse complement strand
CGCAACGGCTACCAACTGCCGCCGCCTGCGCATCCCTTCTCACAACACGGTATAAACTTGTCAAAGAACCCGCCCGATGCAGAAACCGCTGCTCGACCGAACCACTGGGTTCGGTGATAAGCACCGGTTTGTCGGGCTTCCCGTTTCGCGTGCCGGTCGCTGCCGGTTCGGCGGCGCCGGCGTCGTTCGCGTCGGGAGGCGCTTTATAGGCGAGCCCTCCCGAACCGCGCAAGAACTTTTTTTCGCCCTAATGACGATTTTTTGACCGGGCGGCCTCAGAAGGCAGCCGAGGGGATCTCGTCGTCGTGCCAAGTGCGGCCGTCGCGCTCGATCAGGGCGATTGACTGCGAGGGCCCCCAGGTGCCGGCAATGTAGGGCTTCGGCATCTCATGCCGGGCCGTCCAGCCGTCGATGATCGGCTCCGCCCACTGCCAAGCCGCCTCGACCTCGTCACGGCGCATGAACAGGGTGGAGTTGCCGCGCACCACGTCCATCAGCAGGCGCTCGTAAGCATCCGGGAATCGCCCACCAAAGGTCTGGGCAAAGCTGAGATTCAGGGCTGCCGGGCGCAGGCGCATTCCGCCCGGCCCCGGCTCCTTGGTCATCAGGTGCAGGCGGATGCTCTCGTCGGGCTGGAGCCGGACGATCAGGCGATTGGCCTGCAACTCGCCGGCCGCCTGCGGGAAGATCGAATGGCGGATCGGCCGGAACTGGATAACAATCTCCGACATCTTGGCCGGCAGCCGCTTGCCGCTGCGCAGGTAGAAGGGCACGCCGGCCCAGCGCCAGTTGTCGATCTCCAGCTTCAGCGCGACGAAGGTCTCGGTGCCGCTGCCGGCCGGAATGCCGGGTTCGTCGAGATACCCGGGCACCGCACCGCCGGCGACCGCACCGGCGCGATATTGGCCGCGGACGGTGCAGCCGCCGATCTCGTCCGACCCGATGGGCTTGAGCGAGCGCAGGACCTTCAGCTTCTCGTCGCGCACCGATTCCTGGGCGAGCGAGATCGGGCATTCCATGCCGACCAGACAGACGAGTTGCAGCAGATGGTTCTGCACCATGTCGCGCAGCGCACCGGACTGGTCGTAATAGCCGCCGCGTTCCTCCACCCCGACCGTCTCGGCGACGGTGATCTGGACATGGTCGATGTGGTCGGCGTTCCACAGCGGCTCGAACAGGGAGTTGCCGAAGCGCAGGGCCAGCAGGTTCTGCACCGTCTCCTTACCGAGGTAATGGTCGATGCGGTAGATCTGCGGCTCGGTGAAGACGGCGCCGACGCGGTCGTTGATGTCCTGCGCCGAGGCGAGGTCGCGGCCGATCGGCTTTTCCAGCACAACGCGTGAGTCCGGAGTGGCGAGACCGAAGGCGCGCAGCTGGTCGCTGACCGGGCCGAACAGGCTGGGAGAGGTGGCGAGATAGAAGATGCGGACCGCGTCGCTGCTGCGCGGCGGCGGGCTGTTCAGCCGGTCTGCCAGCTCGACCCAACCATCGTCGGAGGTGACGTCGACCGGCACATAATCCAGCCGCTCAAGGAAACGGGCGATGACAGCCGTGTCGCGTTCGTCCGCCGGCACATGCTCGCGGATCGCCTCCTCCGCCTTGGCGCGGTAGTCCGACGGGGCGAGCGGGCTGCGCGAAACGCCGATGATGCGGCTGCCGTCGGCCACCTGCCCCGCCTTGTCGCGCAGATAGAGCGCCGGCAGCAGCTTGCGCAGGGCCAGATCGCCGGTGCCGCCGAACACCGTATAGTCGAAGGGAGGCAGTACGGGAGCTGCGACGGTGGAGCGCGGGGGCATCTTCGGACCTCTCGACGTCGGTGGCACGGTGCGTTGGATCAGCCCGTGCGTCATGGTGCCACAGGGATGGGCCGGTCACAATGCGGGCCGGCATGGCCCGATACCGGCCCAAGCTTCCAGGTTTTTTCCTCTGCCGGATCAGCCCAGCAGGTTGAGGACGGATGCGCCGCTCTCCGCCGGACCAGCGTTGTTGCGGAACAGGGAGAACAGGTCCCGTCCGCAGCCGTGGGAGGCATCCTCGCTCGGCGGCGGGGGAGCGCCGCGGTTCTCCCACTCGGCGGCATCGACCAGAGCGTTCAGGGTCCCGGCCTCCGCATCCAGCCGCAGGATGTCGCCGTCGCGCACGCGGCCGAGCGGACCGCCGCCCTTCACCTCCGGCGTGACATGGATGGCGGCCGGCACCTTGCCCGATGCGCCGGACATGCGGCCGTCGGTCACCAGCGCCACCTTGAAGCCCTTGTCCTGCAGCACACCCAGCGGTGGCGTCAGCTTGTGCAGTTCCGGCATTCCGTTGGCGCCGGGGCCCTGGTAGCGGACGACGACGATCACGTCGCGGTCGAGTTCACCGGCGCGGAAAGCGGCCTGCACGGCCTCCTGGTTGTCAAAGACGCGGGCCGGGGCCTCCACCACGCGGTGCTCCGGTTTGACCGCCGAGGTCTTGATGACGCCGCGGCCGAGATTGCCGGTCAGCACGCGCAGGCCGCCTTCGGCCGCAAAGGGAGCCGCGGTGGTGGCGACGACCGCCGGGTCGCCGCTCTGGTCGGTGGCCGAGCGGGTCCAGGTCAGAGCGCCGCCCTCGTCCAGTTCCGGCATGCTGCGATAGGGCTCCAGTCCGCCCTCGCCATAGATGGTCGAGATGTCGGTGTGGACGAGCCCGGCATCGATCAGCTGGCCGATGATGAAGGGCATGCCGCCGGCCTGATGGAAGCGGTTCACGTCGGCGGTGCCGTTGGGATAGACGCGGGCCAGCAGCGGGACGACCGCCGACAGTTCCGCGAAATCCTCCCAGTTCAGCTCGATGCCGGCGGCGGCAGCGATGGCCGGGATGTGCAGGGTGTGGTTGGTCGAGCCGCCGGTGGCGAGCAGCCCGACGATGCCGTTGACCAGCGCGCGCTCATCGACGATGCGGCCGATGGGGGTGCCGGCGCCGGGCGTGGTCATCTTCACCACCCGGCGGGCCGCCGCATCGGTCAGCAAGTCGCGCAACGGCGTGTTGGGATTGACGAAGCTGGCGCCCGGCAAATGCAGGCCCATGATCTCCATCAGCATCTGGTTGGTGTTGGCGGTTCCGTAGAAGGTGCAGGTGCCGGGCGCGTGGTAGGACTTGGACTCGGCCTCCAGCAGTTCCTCGCGGCCGACCTTGCCCTGGGCGTAGAGCTGGCGCGCCTTGGCCTTGTCGGCATTCGACAGGCCGGACGGCATCGGGCCGGCGGGCACGAAGATCGTTGGCAGATGGCCGAAGGCGAGCGAGCCGATCATCAGGCCGGGGACGATCTTGTCGCAGATCCCCAGGCACAGCACACCGTCGAAGGTGGCGTGTGACAGCGCCACACCGGTCGCCAGCGCGATCACGTCGCGGCTGAACAGCGACAACTCCATCCCCTCATAGCCCTGGGTGACGCCGTCGCACATGGCGGGCACGCCGCCGGCGACCTGCGCCACGCCGCCGGCCGCACGCACCGACTCGCGGATCATGGCGGGATAGCGCTCGTAGGGCTGATGGGCCGAGAGCATGTCGTTGTAGGCGGTGACGATGCCGATCGACGGCTGGGTCTCGCCGCGCAGCGCCGCCTTGTCGTTCGCCCCGCAGGCCGCGAAGGCGTGAGCGAGGTTGGCGCAGCCAAGACGGTGGCGGCGCGGCTTCCCGCCGGCGCTCTCCAGCCGCGCCAGATAGGCGGCACGGCGGTCGCGGCTGCGCTCGGCGATGCGCTCCGTCACGCGGGCAACGACAGAATTCAGGGGGGCGGGCTTGCTCATGATCGCGTCTCGACCGTTTGTGGGAGGCGATGATTTCCGGAACGGACCATACGCCTGAGGGGACGGGCTGTGAAGAAAATTTTTTTCATATATGGAGTGGCGCAGCTGGATTTCTCGCCATGCACGGCAAAATTCTTCATAGTGGCAGGAGCGCTCCTTGCAGCACCGCGCCTGTCCGGCCAGCAGCAACTCCGCCCAATCCAGGGAGTTAACTTTACGTCATGGCATCCCCGGTCAACAGCGCAGCCGCCACCCCTGCACCAATGGACATATTGGAAGAGGTTCGCCGGCTGCGTGGCGATCTGAAACGGTCGGAGGGGCAGATCGCCGATCTGGTTCTGAGCGACCCGCGGCGGGTGCTCGACCTCAATGTCACCTCGCTAGCCCAGGCGGCCGAGGTCAGCGAGGCGACGGTCGTCCGCTTCTGCCGCAGCGTCGGTTGCGGCGGCTTCCCGGACTTCAAGCTGCGGCTCGCCGAATCGCAGGCGCGCGATGCATTGCGCGACGAGGTGCGCGGCGGCACCCCCTATGTCAGCCAACATGTGGCGCCGGACGATGATGTCGGCACTCTGGCGCGAAAAATTTTTTCATCGAGTGCAGCCGCCCTGACCGCCGCGTCCGCCGCGCTCGACGACGGTGCGCTGGAGCGCGCCATCGCCCTGCTGGCGGATGCACCGCGCGTGCTGTGCGTCGGCACCGGCGGATCGAGCGCGCTGGCTCAGGACGCGGCGCACAAGCTGCTGCGCTTCGGCGCCGACGCCCAACCCTGTGCCGATCCGGTGCTGGCACGCATGCTGCTGGTCAATATGGCGGCCGGCGGGGTGCTGCTGGCGCTGTCCAACACCGGGCGCAGCGGGACGATCAACGAGTTGGCGGCGGCGGCGCGGGCGCAGGGCACTGCCGTGGTGGCGATCACCGCGCCACGCTCTCCGCTGGCGGCGATGGCGAGCGTGGTCATCGCCAGCGAGCCGGTGGAGGACACCGAGATGTACACGCCGATGGCCTCGCGGCTGGTGCATCTGACGCTGATCGACGTGCTGTCGACCGGCGTGGCTCTGCGGCTGGGCGACCCGGCGGTGCGGCAGTTGGCCAAGGTGAAGGCGGCGATCAATGCCGGGCGACTGCCTCCCCTAACCTGACGACCCTGGCTCTGACGACCCTGTCCCTGATGACCGCCGGCCGGCAGCATGCCGCATGCGTCATCCGACCATCGACCAAGACGGACTGGCCTGAGCGTGGCCGCGCGGGTCGCTCTTGTACCATCGTCGAATAATTACGCGAACGAACGATTGCTATCCTCGGCCGCAATCAGAATCGGCAACCGTCCTGCGCACCCGCGAATCCGGGATCGGCGGCAGGACGGCAAGCGGGTTCCCGAAAGACGGATGCAGGAAGAGGACGCACAGATGACGCTCAGGTTCGCCACGCCGCCCAAACGTCTCCGCCGTCTGGCGCCTTTCGCTCTTGCGGGGTTGATGGCGGCGGGCCTCGCCGGTCCGGTCTTCGCCCATGGCGATGTCACCCCGCAGCCGGTCGACACCACCGGGCTGGAGAAGCTGGGCGAGACTTGGCGGGACAGCAATCCCTACCGCGGCAATGAGCGCGCCATCGAGATCGGCGCATCGGCCTTCAACCAGAACTGCGCGCGCTGCCATGGGCTGGGCGCCGTGTCCGGCGGCATCGCTCCCGACCTGCGCTATCTGGAAAAGGGCGACGCCGGGGACGAGTGGTTCAAGGAGCGCGTCACCAACGGCTCGATCCGCAACGGTGTGACCTATATGCCGAAGTTCGGCGAGGCGTTGGGCCAGGAGGCTCTGTGGGCAATCCGCTCCTGGCTGGAAACCGTGCACGAGGAATGACGGCCAGGTCCATTTTGAAGGAGGTCCATGCGATGACACTGCGGCATGTTCGCACACAAAACAATTGATGCCATTCGCGGTATTGCACCTCCCCATTTCGGTCTGACACAATGGATGCGGGAAGTTGTCCCGCAGTTCGTTCCATCTTCCGCTGCGCAGGGAACCGCAGGCCATGACCCGGATCCTGATTGCCGACGATCACCCGATGGTGCGCGATGCTTTGCGCAGCGCGGTGCTCTATTCCTGCCAAGCCACCGACGTGATGGAGGCGGACCGCCTCGACAGCGTCATGCAGGCGCTGGAGGAGCGGGGCGACCTCGACCTCGTTCTGCTGGACGTCAACATGCCGGGCATGAACGGGCTGGGCGGGCTGCGCACGTTGCGCCAGCGTTTTCCGGCCACCCCGGTCGTCGTCGTTTCCGCCCATGAGGAGCGCCGGTGGGTACGCGAGGCGATGGAGAGCGGGGCCGCCGGCTTCATCCCCAAATCGACCCCGCGCGACGCCATCGCCGCGGCGCTGCGGCAGGTGCTGAACGGCGAACTCTATGTTCCGCCCTCCGCCACCGACGAGGATGGCACCGAGGATCCGGAAGATGCGGAGACCGCGGAGATCGCGCGCCGCATCGCCACGCTGACGGCGCAGCAGTTGCGGGTGCTGGAATTGCTGGGCACCGGCAAGCTGAACAAGGAGATCGCCTTCGACCTCAGCATCACCGAGACGACGGTGAAGGCCCATGTCTCTGCGATCCTGCAGAAGCTGAAGGTCTACAGCCGCACCCAGGCGGTGGTGATCGCCAACCGCGTTCTGGCCGACCGGCGGTGAGCGAGTATACGCACTTACCCCCACCCCGACCCTCCCCCGCTGGGCGGAGGAGGGGGATAAGCGATTGTTCAGGAGAGTGGCGGAAGTCCCTCCCCCGCCCAGCGGGGGAGGTTAGGTGGGGGTCTAACTTCCCCAGAATCGCCAGTCTCCTCCTCTCCTTCACGCTGCTCGCCGCCCCAGCCCTCACCACCCCAGCCCTCGCCGCCGGCGTGCCGCAGCCGGACGGCTACCGCCTGTCCGAGTACCGCTCCCCGACGCCCGACGGTGTGACCGGCGCGACGACGGTCGACACCCCCGCCGTGCAGTCCCTGCTGTCGCAAGGGCGCGTCGTCCCGATCTTCGTCCAGCGGCTGGAGCGCAGCACGCTGCCCGGCGGTCCCTGGCTGCAATCGAAGCCCTACCGACAGATCCCCGGCAGCGTCTGGCTGCCCAATGTGGGCGTCGGCGCACCGGACGCGGCAACGCTCGGCTGGTTCGAATCCCATCTGGACCGACTGACCGGCGGCGACCGGGCGCGTGATCTATTGTTCTACTGCCTGTCCGATTGCTGGCTGTCGTGGAACGCGGCCAAGCGGGCGGTGTTGCTTGGATATGCCCGGGTCCATTGGTACCCGACGGGCATCGACGGCTGGATGGAAGCCGGTCTGCCGACGGAGGAAGCGCATCCGCTGCCGCCGCCGGCGGCGCCTGCCCCCTGAAGCCGCGTGCGATCCGCCGCCGAAAGAGGTGGCGGATTACACCATGGTAGCATGGCGGTCGGCCGCCTCGGACCGCTACTCTTCATCTTGCCAACCATCATGGTCAGCAACAGTCAGCAAGCAGGAGTATCACGCGATGAAGACCTGGCGCAAACCCAAGACCACCGAGATCGCCGTCGGCACCGAGATCAACGCCTACGCCTGCGCCGGCCTGTAAGCCGGACGATATGGGACCGGGGAAGCACGGCGTGACTTCCCTTCCCCGGCCCTTCCTCTCAGGATCGCGTTCAAGACGGTGGCCATGAAGATTCTCGTACTCGGTTCGGCGGCCGGCGGGGGCTTCCCGCAATGGAACTGCGCCTGCGAGGGATGCCGCCGTGCCCGTTCCGGCGATCCGGCGGCGAAGCCGCGCACCCAATCGTCACTGGCGGTAACCGCCGACGGCGAGCGCTGGCTGCTGTTGAACGCCTCGCCCGACCTCGGCGCGCAGTTGCTCGCTAGCCCGCAGCTTCATCCCCAAGGAGCCTTGCGCGGCAATCCGATCAGCGCGGCCCTGCTGACCAACGCCGACATCGACCATGTCGCCGGGCTGCTGACCCTGCGTGAATCCCACCCCTTCGCCGTCTATGCCACGCCGCGCGTCCATGGCGTGCTGGCCGCCAACAGCGTCTTCAACGTGCTGAACCCGGAACTGGTCGCCCGCCGAGCGATGGCGCTGGGCCAGCCCTTCCAGCCCGCCGGGGCCGATGGCCGCCCGCTGGGGCTGGAGGTGGAAGCCTTCGCGGTGCCCGGCAAGGTGGCGCTCTATCTGGAGGATGCCTCCGCCGGCCCCGGATTCGGTTCCGTCGCCGAGGACACGGTGGCGCTGCGCATCCGCCCGACCGACGGTTCCAGCGACGGCTTCTTCTACATCCCCGGCTGCGCCGGGATGCCGGACTGGCTGGCCGACCGGCTGTTCGGTGCGCCGCTGGTGCTGTTCGACGGCACCACCTGGACCGACGACGAGATGATCCGCAGCGGCACCGGCATCAAGACCGCGGCGCGGATGGGCCATATGCCGATGTCGGGACATGCTGGCAGCATGGCCGCCTTCGCGCCGCTGAACGTCGCCCGCAAGATCTACATCCACATCAACAACACGAACCCCGCCCTGCTGGAGGATTCGCCCGAACGGGCGGAAGCCGAGGCGGCCGGCTGGCGCATCGCCCATGATGGGCTGGAGCTGACCCTATGACCGATTTCATGTCCCGCGAGGAGTTCCGCGCCGCCCTCTATGCCATCGGCGAGCGGCAGTATCACGACCTTCACCCGTTCCATCAGCTGCTCCACGGCGGCAAGCTGCAGAAGGGGCAGATCCAGGCCTGGGCGCTGAACCGCTTCTATTATCAGGTGTCGATCCCGCGCAAGGATCTGACCATCATGTCGCGCATGGACGACCCGGCACTGCGCCGCGCCTGGATGCAGCGCGTGCTGGACCATGACGGGCTGACCCAGACCGGCGAGCTGGACGAGACCAAGGTCGGCGGCATCGAACGCTGGCTGCGGCTGACCGACGGGCTGGGGCTCGATCGCGATTATGTGAAGTCGCTGGAAGGCATCCTGCCCGCCACCCGCTTCGCAGTGGACGCCTATGTCAATTTCGTCCGCGACCATTCCTTGCTGGAGGCGGTGGCCTCCTCGCTGACCGAGCTGTTCGCGCCGTCGATCCACCGCGAGCGCATCGCCGGATTCGAGCAGAACTATGCCTTCGCCAACGACAGCACGCTGTCCTACTTCCGCAAGCGGCTGGACGAGGCGCCGCGCGACGTGGAGTTCGGGCTGGACTATGTGCTGACCAACGCCAAGACAGGCGAACAGCAGCGGCAATGCCTGCGCGCCCTGCGCTTCAAGACGGAGCTGCTGTGGGCGCAGCTGGACGCCCTGCACCATGCCTATGTCACCCCCAACCTGATCCCGCCCGGCGCCTTCGTGCCGGAGGACATGGAACCGACGCGGTACAGCCGGTGAACGCGATCGCCCCCCATCTGGCCGAGACCGACCGGCTGCGGCTGGCTCCCGGCGTCATGCTGCGCAACGACCGCCGCCGCGGCCAGTGGATGCTGATGGGGCCGGAACGGCTTCTGGTGCTGGACGAGATGGCGCTGGCGATTGTCCGCGCCTGCGTCGGGCCGGAGGTCGCCGACGTGGCCGCCGGCATCGACCGGCTGACCGTGGAATATGATGCCCCGCGCACCGAGGTCGCCGCCGACGTGCTGGAGATGCTGACCGACCTGCGCAACAAGGGCTATGTCGTCACATGAGGTGCCTCCCCAGGAGATGCGTCCAATGAGCTGCGCCCTGCCCGCCTTCGCCGCCGCTTCCAATGCCGAACCGGCCCCGCCCTTCGCCGTGCTGATGGAGTTGACGCACCGCTGTCCGCTGCGCTGCCCCTACTGCTCCAACCCGGTGGCGCTCGACCCCGCCAGCGCCGAGTTGGACACCGCCACCTGGAAGCGCGTGCTGGACGAAGCGGCCGACGTCGGCGCCCTGCAGGTCCATTTCTCCGGCGGCGAGCCCTGCGTCCGCAAGGATCTGGAGGAGCTGGTCGCCCACGCGACGGAAATCGGGCTCTACAGCAATCTCATCACCTCGGCCGTGCTGCTCGACCAGCCGCGGCTGGAGCGGTTGCAGCAGGCCGGGCTGCAGCATGTGCAGATCAGCCTGCAGGACTCCGAAGCCATCGGGGCCGACCGCGTCGGCGGCTTCAAGGGCGGCCATGCGAAGAAGCTGGAGGTCGCACGGGCGGTGGTCAGGCAGGGTCTGGCGCTGACCATCAACGCCGTGCTGCATCGCCACAACATCGACCGGGTGAACGATGTCATCGATCTGGCGATGGACCTCGGCGCCGGGCGGATCGAGATCGCCAACGTGCAGTATTACGGCTGGGCGCTCGCCAACCGCGCGGCGCTGATGCCGTCGCGCGACCAACTGCTGGCAATGGACGCCGCGGTGCGTGCCCGGCTGCCTGAACTGGCCGGCCGGATCGTGGTCGATTACGTCGTGCCCGATTATTACGCCCGCCGGCCGAAGAGCTGCATGGGCGGCTGGGCGCGCCGCTTCATGAACGTCAACCCGCGCGGCCGGGTCCTGCCCTGCCATGCGGCGGAGACGATTCCGGGGATGGAGTTCGAGACGGTGCACGACCGCAGCCTGTCCGACATCTGGCGCGACGGCCCGGCCTTCACCCGCTACCGCGGCACCGACTGGATGCCGGAGCCCTGCCAATCCTGCGACCATAAGGAAGAGGATTGGGGCGGCTGCCGCTGTCAGGCGCTGGCGCTCGCCGGCAGCGCCGATGCCACCGACCCGGTTTGCGAACTGTCACCGGCCCATGCCGACGTGGCGGTGCTGCGCGACCGCGACGCTGCGGCTCTGGGGACGGAGTGGACCTATCGCGGCGCCTGACCTCCCATCTCTATAGGAAACGTTCGAGCACCATCTGCGTCGTCACGTCGGCCACGCCGGGCAGTCCGGCAATGGCGGCGCGGATCGCTTCGATGCCGCGGATGTCGGGCGCCTCCGCCCGGATGACCAGATCGATCGCCCCGGCAACCGCATCCATCGCGACGATGCCGGGTATCCGCCGCAGCTTGGGAACCAGCTGGGCACAGGTCCGCCCAGCCTCGTGGCGCAGCAGGAAATAGGCGGCGACACCGTCGGCGGCCGGGCCTTCCTCGACCGTCGTGAAGCCCCGGATGACCCCCGACTTCAGCAGCCGGTCCAGCCGTTCCTGGGTGGCGCTGCGCGACAGCCCGATGTCGCGGGCCAGCGCCACCAGCGTGCGGCGGGCGTCCTTGCGCAAGGCCGTCAGCAGAAGCCTGTCCTTCTCGTCCATCCCCGTCCCCACGACCCTTATTTTCCGAGCTGGCGCCCGGCGGCGAAATGCCGGTCGGCCGGCATCTTGCCGGGCTGCAACCGGCAGCCTTTCGGCGGAACTTAACGGACAGGGACCATGGACGATTTGCACGGAGTATCCAATGACCTTGCTACCGGACGCCTCGCTTCTGCTGCTGGTGGATATGCAGCGCGCCTTCGACGGGCCGTCCTGGCCGCGTCGCTGGAACCGCGCTCTTGACCACAACGGCCTGCAGCTTCTTCAAGCCTGGCGGCGCAGCGGCCGGCCGGTGATCCATGTGCGTCACGATTCGGCGGAGCCGGCCTCCACCCTTCGCGTTGGCCAGCCCGGCAACCGCTTCCGCGAAGGATTCGAGCCGCTGGACAGCGAAGCGGTGGTCAGCAAGAGCGTCAACTCGGCCTTCATCGGCACCGACCTGGATTTGCGGCTGCGCCGGCTCGGCATTGAACGTCTGGTGGTGTTCGGCATCTCGACCGACATGTGCGTTTCGACCACGATCCGCACCGGCGCCAACATGGGATGGCCGATCACGCTGGTCAGCGACGCCTGCGACTGTTTCGAACTGCCGGACGGCCAGGGCGGGACGATCCCGGCGGAGCAGGTCCACGCCGTCCATGTCGCCACGCTGCGCTATGAATTCTGCGAAGTGACCACCACCGCCGGGATCATCGAGAGCCTGTAGCCCACCCAGACCAGTCGGGCGACGACCGTTCAGGCCTTGTCGCCCGATCCCCCCTTCTTGCCGCCGCCATCCTGCTTGTTGACGGTCGCCCAGGCGCGCCGCTCGGCCTCGTCATGGGAGACGCCACGCTTTTCGTAGCCTTCCTCGATATGCTCGGCCTTGCGCTTCTGCTTGTCAGTGTATTTGTCCTTGTCGCCTTGGGACATCGGGTCCTCCTATTGCGGTTTCCCGCATAACAGCCCCCGGCAATGGGAAGTTCCTCCGCGGAATAGGCTGAAACGCATATCCGGGACCGGACAGACGAAAAGCGCGGCTTGCCGTAAGCGGCGCCGTCACCCATCCTTTCCCCAATACTTTCAGGGGGAGGTTCAGGGGTGTTCACGATCTTCAACAAGGGTCGCGCCATCATGGGGGCGGCGGTGCTGGCATTCGGGCTGGTCGCCGGTACGGCGCAGGCGGCGGACGCGGTCCGCGTCGGGTCGAAGCTGGACGCGGAAAGCGGGCTGCTCGGCACCATGATCCTCCAGGTTCTGCAGGCCAACGGCATCCCGACGGAGAACAAGATCCAGTTGGGACCGACCAAGATCGTGCGCGGCGCGCTGCTGTCCGGTGAGATCGACATCTATCCCGAATACACCGGCAACGGCG
Organism: Azospirillum sp. TSH20; assembly: GCF_003115935.1. Lineage (NCBI taxonomy): Bacteria > Pseudomonadati > Pseudomonadota > Alphaproteobacteria > Rhodospirillales > Azospirillaceae > Azospirillum > Azospirillum sp. TSH20. Next base: position 11,514 of record NZ_LGQU01000040.1, on the reverse strand, counting down.
CCTTCTTCTTCAACATCGACAGCGATCCGGTCTGGAAGAATGCCGGCGCCGGCTATGACAAGGTCCGCCAGCTCGACAAGGAGAAGAACGACATCGTCTGGCTGAAGCCAGCCCCCGCCAACAACACCTGGGCGCTGGCCGTCCGCCATGACGTGGCCGACGCCAACAAGCTGAAGACGATGGAGGATTTCGCAAAATGGGTCGGCGGCGGCGGCAAGGCGAAGGTCGCCGCCTCCGCCGAGTTCGTGGAAAGCCCGGCAGCCCTGCCCTCCTTCCAGCAGACCTACGGCTTCACGCTGAAACCCGATCAGATGCTCGTGTTGGCCGGCGGCGACACCGCCGCGACCATCCGTGCGGCGGCGGAACAGACCTCCGGCGTCAACACCGCCATGGTCTACGGCACCGACGGCGCCATCGCGGCCCTCGACCTCGTCGTGCTGGCCGACACCAAGGGCGCGCAGATGGTGTATGAACCGGCGCCGACCGTCCGTGCCTCGGTCCTGACGGCCAACCCGAAGATCGCCGACCTGCTGAACCCGGTCTTCGCCAGCCTGGACGCCGAGACGCTGCGCAGTCTGAACGCCAAGATCTCGGTGGACGGGCAGGACCAGAAGCAGGTCGCCACCGACTACCTGAAGTCAAAGGGCTTCCTGAAGTAAGCCGACGACGTGACCGCCCGCCTTCCCCTGCACAACCGCGTCGCCCTGCTGATGGCGCTGGCCGCTCTGGTCGGCGCCGTCGCCTTGCCGTTCCTCGGCTTCGCACCGAACCGTCTGCTGTCCGGAAGGCCGGTGCCGCTGTGGAACGCGGTGCAGGGGTTGGGCGGGGCCCTGGCCCTACTGCCGGGGCTGGTCCTGCTGGCGACACCCTTCCTGCGGCCCACCCGCTTCGGCCTCGGCCTGACCGTCGCGGCCGGCGGGCTGTTCACGGCCGGGCTGGTCTGGCTGGCTGGCACCCAGGCGGCAGCGCTGGCGCAGGGGGCATCCGCGGCGGCGCGGACCTCCTTCGCCTCCGGCCTCTGGGTGATGGCGGCGGCGGGTCTGCTGGCGGCGGTCGATGCTGCGCGGCGGCTGGGTCTGGGTGCCATCGGCCGGATGGCGGTCGGCGCGGCGATCGCCGGGCTTGTGGCCCTGCAGCTGGTGTCCGGCCATCTCGACGCGCTGTCGATCCTCAAGGAATACGCCAACCGCCGCGACGTGTTCGCCGACGCCGTGCTGCGCCACGCCATGCTGGTGGCAGCGGCGCTGGCGCCGACGCTGCTGATCGGCGTGCCGCTGGGCGTGGCGGCCCATCGGGTGCAGGCGGTCGGGCGCGCGGTGTTCCCGATCCTGAACGTGGTGCAGACGGTGCCGTCCATCGCCCTGTTCGGGCTGCTGATGGCGCCATTGGCCGCGCTCGGCACCATGTTGCCGGGATCGGGGATCAGCGGGGTCGGGCCGCTGCCGGCGGTGATCGCGCTGACGCTCTATTCGCTGCTGCCGATCGTGCGCAACACCGCGGTCGGGCTTGACGGCGTCCCCGCCCCGGTGCGGGAAGCCGCGAGGGGCATGGGGCTGACGCCGCGTCAGATCTTCCTGCGCGTCGACCTGCCGCTGGCGCTGCCGGTCTTCCTGTCGGGGCTGCGCATCACCGTGGTCCAGGCGGTCGGGCTGGCGGCGGTGGCAGCCCTGATCGGGGCCGGGGGCCTGGGCGCCATCATGTTCCAGGGGCTTTTCGCCAATGCGCTGGACCTCGTGCTGCTGGGGGCCGTTCCCGTCATTCTGCTGGCAGTCGCGGCCGACGCCCTGTTGTCCATCGGCATCGCCGCCGCCACCCACCGCATCGGCGTTCTGCCGGGAAGGAGTGCGCCATGATCGAATTCGAGCGCGTGACCAAGCGCTTCGGCTCCTGGACGGCGGTCGATTCCGTCTCCTTCACCGTGGCGGAGGGGGAATTCCGCGTGCTGATCGGCCCGTCCGGCTCCGGCAAATCGACGGTGCTGCGGATGATCAACCGGCTGATCCCGGCCGACGAAGGCGCCATCCGCATCGACGGCGAGGACATTGCCTCGCTGAAGCCGGAGGAGCTTCGCCGACGCATGGGCTACGTCATCCAGTCGGTCGGGCTGTTCCCGCACTGGACGGTGGAGCGCAACATCGCCACCGTCCCCGGCCTGCTCGGCTGGCCCAAGGCGCGCATCCGCGACCGGGTGACCGAGCTGCTGGAATTGCTGAACCTCGACCCCCGCCGTTACCGCGGCGCCTATCCCCACCAGCTGTCCGGCGGGCAGCAGCAGCGCGTCGGCGTCGCCCGCGCGCTGGCGGCAGAACCGCGCATCCTGCTGATGGACGAGCCGTTCAGCGCGCTCGACCCGATCACCCGCGCCAGCCTGCAGACGGAGCTGTCGGCCATCCACCGCCGCACCGGCACCACCGTGGTCTTCGTCACCCATGACATGGACGAGGCCTTGCGGCTGGGCGACAGCATCGCGGTGATGGACCATGGCCGGCTGATCCAATGCGCCTCCCCCCTCGACATCCTGACCCGCCCGGCCAGCCCGCTGGTGCGCGACCTCGTCGGGCGCGAGGAATGGGGGTTGAAGCGGCTGGCGGTGGAGACGGTCGGCGACCGCGCCCGCCGGCAGGAAAGCGCGGCCGGCGAACCGCTGGCGACCGAGACGCCGCTGCACCGCGCCCTGTCGGAGATGGTCGCCCGCGGCACCGAACGGCTGCCGGTGGTGGATGGCGACGGCCGGCCGGCCGGGGTGCTGCACCTGTCCGACCTCGTCCGCCCCGACGCGGGTGGAACGGCATGACCGTCGCCGGCATGGCCCCGCGCGAATTTCTGACCGACCGGCTGATGCTGGGTCTGGTGGCGCTGGTGGCGCTGGTGCTTGGCATGCCCTCGCTGAAGCCGCTGTTCGCCACGCTCTATCCCGGCCTGGACCGCCCGCTGTACGAGGCGGAGAGCTTCGTCCGACTGACCCTCGACCATATGGCGCTGGTCGGCATCTCCAGCCTTGCCGCCATCCTGCTCGGCGGCGGGGCCGGCATCGCTGTCACGCGCCCGTGGGGGCGGGAGTTCCGCGGGCTGCTGGAAACCGTCGCCACCATGGGCCAGACCTTCCCGCCGGTGGCGGTGCTGGCGCTGGCGGTGCCGGTGATGGGCTTCGGATCGGAGCCGGCGCTGATCGCGCTGACGCTCTACGCCCTGCTGCCGGTGGTGGAAAACACGGTGGCCGGGCTGGACGGCGTTCCCGCCCCGGTACTGGACTCCGCCCGCGGCCTGGGCATGGGACCGGCGGAGGTGCTGTTCCGGGTGGAGCTGCCGCTGGCCGCCCCGGTGATCCTGGCCGGAGTGCGCACCGCCGTCATCATCAATGTCGGCACCGCCGCCATCGCGTCGACCGTCGGCGCCAAGACCCTCGGCCTGCCCATCATCGTCGGGCTGAACGGATCCAACCAGGCCTACGTCATCCAGGGCGCCCTGATCGTTGCCGCGCTTGCCGTGGTGATCGATGCCGGTTTCGACCGTCTGGCCGGATGGCTGACGCGCTGGTCGCAACGCTGAAAAAGCCGCGATATTTCAGATAGTTATCTTGCGCGAGACACTTAATATTCTTTTAGCATTCCGGTAAGAAACAGTTAGTACCCGAAAGCCGATTAGCGCGCTTATGGTCGCTTCCGAACACAGATCGTTCGGAATGCAACATCGCCGCATGCTCCGCCGCTTCGATGAAGAGCGGGCATGAGGGCGCCGCGAAAAAGAATCCCCGCATCCGAACGGTCCCAAATTCAGGGAGACCGCCACCATGACCATCCGTCCAATGGACCCTGTCCAGGCCCTGGAACGCATGATGCTGATCCGGGCCTATGAAGAAACGCTGATCGACCTGCACGGACGCGGGCGCGCCGCCGGCACCTGCACCTCGGTCGGGCAGGAGGCGCCGGCCGTCGGCGTCGTCTCGGCCCTCACCGCCGACGATCTGATCCTGACCAACCACCGCAGCGCCGGCCATCTGCTGGCCCGCGGCGCCGATCCCGGCCGCATGCTGGCCGAGGTGATGGGCAAGCAGGACGGTTATTGCGGCGGCAAAAGCGGATCGCTGCACATCTCCGCCAAGGAACTGGGCGTCGTGCTGACCTCCACCATCGTCGGCGGCGAGTTGGCGCTGGCGACCGGCGTCGGACTTTCGCGAACCATGCTCAACGAACCGGGCATCGTCGCCTGCTTCTTCGGCGACGGGGCCGCCACCGAAGGGCGCTTCCAGGAATCGCTGAATCTCGCCGCGGTGTGGAAGCTGCCGATCCTCTATGTCTGCGAGAACAACCAGTGGCAGGCCTTCGTCCACCGCAAGGAGACGATGCTGGCCGACGGCATCGCCGGTCAGGCGGCGGCGCTGGGGGTGGAGAGCGCGGTGGTCGACGGCAACGATCCGCTGGCGATGTTCGATGCAGCCAGCGCCGCCATCGACACCATCCGCCGCACCGGCAAGCCCTTCCTGCTGGAGGCGATGACCTACCGCCTGCGCGGCCATTTCGAGCCGGACGACCAGGGCTATGTCGACAAGGCCGAGCTGGCCCATTGGCGCGACCGCGACCCGATCCTGTGCCTGCGCGCCCGGCTGGAGCGCGAAGGCCGCCTGACCGCCGACGGTGTCGCCACCATCGAAGCCCGCGTCCGCGCGACGATGGAGGCCGCAACGGCCTTCGCCGACGCCAGCCCCTATCCGGGCCTCGATGCCCTGACCACCGACGTCTACGCCTGAGCGGAGGCCCACCATCATGACCACCATGACCGTCAACGACGCGATCTCCGCCGCCCTGGCCGAGGAGATGCGGCTCGATCCCACCGTGATGATCTTCGGCGAGGGCGTCGCCACCAAGCGCCACGACCTGCTGGCGGAGTTCGGCGCCGCCCGCGTCCGCAACACCCCGCTGGCGGAGGGCATCATCGCCGGCACCGCCGCCGGGGCCGCCGCTACCGGCCTGCGCCCGGTGGTGGACCTGCTGTTCGCCCCCTTCCTCTGCTATGCGATGGACGAGATCGTCAACAGCGCCGGCAAGCTGCGCTACATCTCCGGCGGGCAGTTCAAGTTTCCGATGGTGGTGCTGGCGATGACCGGCGCCGGCTGGGGCGTCGGCGCCCAGCACAACCACAATGTGGAAAGCTGGTTCGTCCACAGCCCCGGCCTGAAGATCGTCATGCCCTCGACCCCCGCCGACTTCAAGGGGCTGATGAAATCGGCGATCCGCGACGACAACCCGGTTCTCGTCTTCGCCGACATCGCGCTCGGCTACAGCGCCGGCGAGGTGCCGGAGGACGCCGCCGCCATCCCGCTGGGCAAGGCGGCGGTGCGGCGCGAGGGCCGCGACGTGACGCTGGTCTCCTATGCCAAGACGGTCGGCACCTGCATGGCCGCCGCCGACACGCTGGCCGCCACCGGCATCGACGCCGAGGTCATCGACCTGCGCAGCCTGAAGCCGCTGGACGAGGACGCCATCCTGCGCTCCGTCGCCAAGACCGGCCGGCTCGTCGTGGTGCATGAGGCGAGCCGGCTGTGCGGCGTCGGTGCGGAGATCGCCGCCGTGGTGGCGGAAAAGGCCTTCACCAGCCTGCGGGCGCCGGTCCTGCGCCTGACCGGGCCGGACGCGCCGGCCCCGGCCAGCTTCCCGCTGGAGCAGGCCTTCGTGCCGCAGGCCGATGCGGTGGTCGCCGCCGTCCGCTCGCTGGTGGCCGAACCGGCGACCGCCTGATCCTGCGGACCGGGTGCAGGGTGCGGTGCCGGCCGTAAGGTCAGCGCCGCACCCCGGCGGCGATGCGGTCGGCCAGCGTGCCCACGGCCTGGCTCATCGCCCGGACCTGGGCATCGGGTCCGGTTCCGGCGGACGGCACCTCGACGATCTCGCGCGTCGGACCGCTCTTGCGCCCGCCGGACCCGCTGCCCGGCGACAGGCTCCATTGCGCATCGAGAACCACGCGGCCGGTGGCGTCGGCGTCGAAGCGCAGCACGGTGACGGCGAGCACCGCCGTTCCCTCCCCCACATTGCTTCCGGCCGTCGGCAGCACCGTCGTGCCCGGCAGGCGCGCCGTCAGGTCGCCGGCCAGGGTGGAGCGCAGCCCGTCGGCCAGCGGCTCGGCCCAACGGTCGAACTCCAGCGTCTCCACCCGGTTGCCGTCGATCCGGCGGACGAGCTGCGGCCGGTCGATCAGCATCGGCAGGTCCAGTGACCCCAGCGCCAGGATTTGCGGCGCGGACCGCATAGGCTGCGCCGTGCCGGCGGACGGGACCACCGCCAGCGTGTAGAGCCGGCTGTCCGGCGTCGACTGGCAGGCCGCCAGCACGAGAAGCGGCGCCGCCAGCGCGGCATTCCGCAATCCGCGCACCCAATCCATCACCCTCTCCTCCCCATTCCGTTACCTCTTGCCCCGAAGCAGCGCCTCCGGGTGGCGTTCCAGATAGTCGGCCAGAACGCGGAAGGACCGCGCCGCGTCGTTCAACTGCCGCATCACGCCGGCCAGATCGGCCTGTCCGCCTCCGCCGCCCAGCAGCCCGTTGGCGCTTTTCAGCGTGCCCTGGGCCGCCGTCGCCACGCCGCGCAGGCTGTTCACCAACTGCGGCAGTTGCCGGTCGGCGTCGCGCATCAACGCATCGGCGCTGCCCAGCGCCTTGGCGAGCGCCGCCAGCGAGCGCGCGAGGTCCGGAGAGCCGGCGACACCGCTGATCGACTGCAAGGTGCCGCGCAGATCGGCCAGCAGCGCGTCGAGCGGCAGCGCCGCCACCTTGTCCATCACCTGCCCGGCCGACCGGGTCAGGGAGTCGAGGTCGCTGGAGGCGACGGTGGGCAGGTCCGACCGCTCGGTCCCCGGCGCCGTCGGCGGGTTGCCGGGCTCGTAGTCGAAGGACACCAGCTTCTGCCCGGTCAGCAGATTGCCGGACGCCAGCCGGCCACGCAGCCCCTTGGTGACCTGCGTGGCGACCAGCTCGCGCACCGCCGCCTCGTCCATCGGCTTGCCGTCGATCACGGCATAGGTCCGGGCGACCAGATCGGGTTCGATGTCGATGTCGACGGGGATGTGCAATTCCTGCTTTTTCTCGTCATACTCCAGCCGCACGGCGGCGACGTGGCCGACCGTCAGGCCGCGCATCAGCACCGGCGCGCCGGCCTGCAACCCCTGCACCGAGCCCGCGAATTCCAGCCGGTAGCGCACGCGCAGCCGGTCGCGCGCCGCCGCGGCGGAGGCCTGATCCTCGTAGAGGGTGAAGGTGGCCCAATCCTTGGCCTGCGCCCCGGCCTCCGGATCGGGCGGGGTTTCCAGAACGACGCCGCCCAGCGCCAGCGATTTCAACGATTCGGTCTGGAACTTGATGCCGTCGGCTCCGGCGGAGAACTGGATGCCCGACGACCGCCAGAAGCGGCTTCCTTCATGCACCAGTTCCTCGTAGGGCGCGCGGACGAAAACCGACACCGACACCGTGCGGTCCTGCGGCGACAGGTTGTAGCCCATCACCTCGCCGATCTGGACGCCGCGGAAATACACGGGGGAGCCTTGGGCCAGCGACCCCAGCTGTTCCGTCTTCAGGTTGAAGCTGCGCCCCGGCACGTCGGCGCGGATGACCGGCGGCTCGTCCAGCGCATCGAACTCCCGCCGATCGTCGCCGCCGCCCGGCTCCATCTCCACATAGGTGCCGGACACCACGGTGCTGAGCCCCGACACCCCGCCCAGGCTGAGGCGCGGCGCCACCACCCAGAATCGGGTGCCCTCCTTGAGGTGACGGGTGGCGGTGCGGTCCATGCGGGCGGTGGCGATCACCTGCGACAGGTCGTCGGACAGCCGCACCGATTCGATCACGCCCAGGTCGACGTTCTTGTGCTTGATGCGGGTCCGCCCGGCCTCCAGCCCGTCGCCGGACTGGAAGGTGATGACGATCTGCGGCCCGCGCTCCTCGTACCAGCGCCAGCCGAGCCAGCCGGCGATCAGCACCGCCACCAGCGGCAGGATCCATAAGGGCGACAGCCGCCGGCGCGTCGGCGTCGCGACCTCTGGCGGATGGCCGCCCGGAGTCTCGTCAGCCATGCCGCGCCACCCCCGCCTGTTCGTCTGGAACCGGATCGGGTGGCTCCTCTTCCGCCCGGTCCCACATCACGCGCGGGTCGAAGACATGGCTCGCCAGCATGGTCAGCACGACCACGGAGGCGAAGGCGACAGCGCCGGGATCGGCGCGGACGGAGGCGACGGCGCCGAACTGCACCAGGGCCGTGAGGATGGCGATCATGAACACGTCGATGTTGGACCAGCGCCCGATGGCGTCGATGATACGGTACAGCCGCGTCCGGGCATGCAGCCTCGCGGCCGAACGCCGCCACGCGGCCAGCAGGAACCAGCCGAGCCCCGCCAGCTTCAACACCGGCACGGCGACGCTGGCGACGAAGACCAGAATGGCCAGCGGCCACAACCCGGCCTCCGCCAGTTCGTGCACGCCGCTGAGGATGGTGCTGGGGGCGCCCTGGCCGAAATTGATGACGGTCATCACCGGCAGCAGGTTGGCCGGGATGTAGAGGACGGCGCCGGCCGTCACCAGGGCGGCGGTGCGCTCCAGGCTGTTCGGCTCGCGCGGGTGCAGGCGACTGTGGCATCGGGTACAGCGCTCCGGCGCCGGACCATGGTCGCAGCCATGGATGCGTTGGCAGACGGTGCAGGCGACCCAGCGCGCCGGTGCCGGCGCGCCGGACGGCGGCACATGGTCGATGGCCTGCCAGATCCGGCGGCTGTCGAGCGACAGATCCATCAGCGTGCGGACCAGTACGAAGCCGCCCAGCGCCAGCCCGCCGGACAGGAATTCGGCATTGGCGAAGCCCTTCAGCCGAGAATAGCCGACCAGGAGCCCCAGCAGGAAGACGTCCAGCATCGCCCAGGGCCGCAGCCGCTCGGCCCAGGCGAACAGGCGCGCCGTCTCCCGCGCATGAATCGGTGGACGGCCTTCGTGCAGGCGCTGCAGAACGGCGATCACCGCCATGTTGCGGGCGAAGGGAGCGGCCAGCACCAGCGCGCCGACCAGCAGCGCCAGCGGCCACATGCCCTGGTCCGCCAGCGTTTCGACCCCGGTGACGACCAGGCTGGTGCGGTCGTTGCCCTGGATGTTCACGCCCATCAGCGGGTTGGCGACGATCAGCAGCAGCAGCAGGGCGCCGGCGACCGCCACCGGCAGCGCATGGTGCAGCCCGCCCCGGCTGTGCCGGAACAGCACCGCCCCGCAGCGGGTGCATTCGGCCCGGCGGCCCGGCGCCGGCAGGCGGATGCGGTGCAGGCGTCCGCAGTCATGGCAGGCGACGAGATCGTCACGCACCTCCGCCACCGGCCCTCTCAACCCTTCCTTGCCCAATCCGACCGACATGCACGCACTCGAACCGTCAGAACTGCGAAACCCGCTCTCCAATTGGCTTTTTTGAGCGGCTGCGCAAGCCCTTGCGAAGCGGATAGGCGGAAATCTGCCGCACCGCAGCATGGTGGACAACGGGCCAGGACCAAGTCGGGGAATTCACGATTGACCGAAAGATTATGTACATACATTATCGCCGAAACGTCACATCGCAACGCGGCGCGGAGAGCGGGGTGCAGGGGTTGGTAAGGCAGGGCCTGACCGGACAGGACCGCGGTGACGGACCGGCTTCCCAGCCGGGCGATCCGGTGCAGGGTCGCCTTTCTCCGGCCGGCGCTCCGGATACCGTCGCCGACGGCAACCTCGATGGCCGCGGCCCCCTGTTCGACCAGATCAAGCGCGCGGTCGCCGGCCAGATCCTGCGCGGACGCTGGCAGGCCGGCCAGCGACTTCCCAACGAGGCGGAACTGTCCAGCCTTTACGGCGTCTCCCGCCAGACCGTGCACAAGGCCATCGCCCTGCTGGCGCGGGAAGGGTTCCTGGTCCGCCGCCGCCGCGCCGGCACCTTCGTCGCCACCAGTCGCCGCGACCGCTTCGCCCTGCCCATCGAGGACATCGGCGACGTGGTTGCGCGGGAGGGGCGTGTCTACGAATTCCGCATCCGCGACCGCAGGAACCTCCGCAACGGCGAGGGCATCCGCTGGCCGGACCTGCCCGACGGAACGCCGATCCTGACTCTGGAATGCCTGCATTTCAGCGATGGGACGCCGATCCAGCACGAACGCCGCCTCGTCAACCTCGACGTCGTGCCGGAGGTGATTGACGAACCGTTCGACGTCGTGGCACCCAGCCGTTGGCTGGTCGACCGGGTTCCCTGGTCGTCGGCCGACCATACCGTGCGGGCGGTCAACGCCACGGCGGAAATGGCGGCGCTGCTGGGGGTGGAGGCCGGCACGGCCTGCCTGTCGATCAGGCGGCAGACCATGCATCTCAGCCGGCCGGTGACACTGGTGCATTTCCTGTCGGTGGGCGACCGCTTCAGCCTCAGCGGGTCGTCGATCACCGACAGCGCGACAGAGTTGAATTTGTAAACACAAAAGGACCGGCGACAGCCGCCGGCCGCAACAGGGGGTCCTTTCATGATGGAGAGCAAGGCTATGGTTCGGACGATGGTCAAGGCGGCGCTGCTGGGCGCCACGATGCTGGCCGCCGGTGCCGCCGCCGGCACGGCGATGGCCGACACGCTGGCCGACGTGAAGAAGGCGGGCGTCCTGACCGTCGCCACCGAGATGCAGTTCCCGCCCTTCGATTTCCTTGAGAACAACGAATACAAGGGCGTCGACCGCGACCTGATCGACGAAGTGGCGAAGGAGCTGGGCGTCAAGGCCAAGTATATGGACCTGCCCTGGACCAGCGTGCTGCCCGGCCTGGAGGCCAAGAAGTTCGATCTGGTCATCGCCCCGGTCACCATCACGAAGGAGCGCATGAAGCGCTACGCCTTCACCGTTCCGATTTCGGAGGCGACCGCCGCCCTGATGAAGCGCGCCGACGACAAGACCATCAACAAGCCGGAGGACATCGCCGGCAAGAAGGTCGGCGGCGGCAAGGGCACCTCGCAGCTGGCCCAGGTGAAGGAATTCGGCCAGACCCTGCCGACTCCGCCGGACGTGCGTGAGTATGTCGACAGCAACCAGTCCTACGCCGATCTGGCCGCCGGCCGCGTTGACGCCTCGGTCAACTCGCTGCCGAACCTGAACTTCGCCGCCGCCCAGCGCAAGGACACCTTTGCCGTCGTCCTGCCGCCCTTCGGCAAGCCGTCCTACTTCTCCTGGGTCGGCCGCCTGGACGAGAACGACAAGAGCCTGATCGAGGCGGTCAATGCCGCCCTGGTGAAGATCCAGAAGGACGGCCGCATGGCGACCATCCAGAAGAAGTGGTTCAACGTCTCGCAGGAACTGCCGACCACCGTTCCGGAACCGCAGCTGTAAGGCGGAACGGACCCGGATATCTCCCTCTCCCCCCCGGGGAGAGGGTCGGGGTGAGGGGGAAGCGCGGTGTGGCTTAGCGGGAAATGCGGAGCGCCACACCCTTCCCCAACCTCCACCCCATGCGTCCCCCCCCCCCCCACCCCCCCCCCCCGGGGGGGGGGGGGG